>JAGHTZ010000018.1 GCA_018065065.1 Candidatus Equadaptatus faecalis
GTGTTAGGCACGCCGCCAGCGTTCGTCCTGAGCCAGGATCAAACTCTCCGTTTGATTCTGGATCGTAACTCATTGTCATTTACTGGCTCCGCTTTTTTCAAGCTGGTTTCTTCTCTTTTTTGCCCTTATTCATCTGTCATGGTGCCTGTCGGCGCCGTTTCCGTTACCCGGGTTTGGCGCGCAACAGGAGATATATTACTCTCCCTCTTGGGGTTTGTCAACCCTTTTTTCTTCTTTTCTTTTATCTTTTTTCTTTTCTATCTGACCGCCTGCAACATATAAAAACAATCCGCTCAGGGAGCGGATTGTTAGGGTACACTTGACAAATATTTCGTCTGCTTTTATTCGCTGAGGTCTATTTTCAGAGCGCCTTCTTTGAGAAGCGATTCGACCGCGTCTTCCGCGGGAGGCAGTACCGGTTCTTCTTCGCGTTCTTCCGCTACGTCAAGAAGTCCAAGTCCTTCGGCAACCTTGCGGAGAACGTCTTTCTTGATTTCTTCCATAAAATCGGGATGTTCCGCAAGATAATCCGCCGCGGCTTCTTTGCCCTGTGCAAAGGTTTCGCCTTTGTACGCAAGCCATGAGCCTTTTTTCTTGAGTATTTCGGCGTCTACCGCCATGTCTATTACTGATACCGCCTGCGGAACACCTTTGCCGTAGATAAGCGTCGTGTGAGCTGAGCGGAAAGGAGGCGCAAGCTTGTTTTTAACTACTTTGATGTAGAGTTCGTGTCCTATCGCAGTGTCTTTTGACGTAACCTGCTTGCCGCGTTTTACTTCGATGCGGACAGAGCTGTAGAATTTCAGGGCGCGTCCGCCGGTTGTCGTTTCCGACGGGCCCTGTCCGTAGCCGGTGCTTATCGTGGCACGCAGCTGGTTTATGAATATGACTGTCGTGTTGCTTTTAGCGATAGCCGCCGTCAGTCTTCTGAGTGCGTAGGACATAAGTCTCGCCTGAAGCCCGACCTGGTTTGAGCCTTCGCCCATTTTGCCGTCGATTTCCGCCTGCGGGGTAAGAGCCGCGACAGAATCGACTACTACGAGAGAGAAGGCGCCGCTGCGCACGAGCGTGTCTATAATGTAAAATGCCTGTTCACCGCTGTCCGGCTGTGACATGTAAAGATTTTCCGTGTCAACGCCGAGCTGCTTTGCAAGGTGCGGGTCAAGCGCGTGTTCAGCGTCTATGAACGCTGCCGTGCCGCCTGCTTTCTGTGCTTCGGCAAGTATGTGGAGAGCTATTGTTGTTTTACCGCCGCCTTCGGGACCAAAAACTTCGATTATTCTTCCGCGCGGCACGCCGCCGACGCCGAGAGCCACGTCAAGAGGCAGTATGCCTGTCGAGATTACCTCAACGGTACGCTGCGCTTCGTCTCCCAGGCGCATTATCGCGCCGTCTCCAAATTTGCCTCTGATGTCAGAGAGCGCCTGTTCCAAAACATCTTCTTTTGTTACTGTTTTCTTCGCCATATTCGGACACCTCCGGAATATAAAATAGGTTATACAGCGCCCAGCTTCTTTTACAAGCTGTAGGCAAGGTGCAGCAAACCGCCGCACTTTATATATTATACTCTTAATTTTAAATTTTGAAACGTTTTATCGGCGTGTATTGCGCACCTGACGGAAGAAGTCTGCTGCGCATGAGGACAATTTCGTCAACAGTCCACGGAGCAAGTCTCAGAGCGTTGTTTCTGAGAGCGCTGACAACGTTTTCCGGCAAGGCTCCGAATTCGGTTCTTCTTCCGAGCGTGACGTGCGGGGTGAACGCTTTTTCTTCCCTGTCCATTCCGTAGCTTTCTGCAAGCCGCGCCGCGTTTTTGGCAAGTGCGCAGAGTTTTTCCGTTTCGCCCTCTATGCCTGTCCATATTATTCTGGCTTTTTCAAGCTTCGGGAAGCCGCCGACGCCTTTAAGAGATATTTCAAACGAACCGCATTTTTTCATTTCCGCAAGTCTTTTCGCAAGCGCGTCAACGAGTTCCTGCGGACGTTCCCCGCAGAATTTCAGCGTTATATGCAGCGTTTCCGCTTTAAGCCAGCGTATTCCGCCGCCCAGTCCGCGCTGTTCTTCCGCCCACGCTGCAAGCTTTGCACGGGGGCCGTCCGGAATTTCTATACATATAAAGCTGCGGATAAGTTCCCCTGCAAACTGCGGAACGCAGCAGCCCATTATTTTATCCTCCCGAGAAGAATTTTCAGAGCTTCAGCCGCGGAGGCCTCGCGAATTTTCTGTCTGTCACCGTCAAAATGACAGACGTAAGAACACGTGCCATTCTGCGACGAGCAGCCGAACCATACCGTTCCGACAGGCTTTTCTTCGCTGCCGCCTGACGGCCCCGCAATCCCTGTTACCGAAACCGAAAAATCGGCTTTGTAAAGCAGCCTTGCCCCGCGCGCCATTTCTATCGCGCACTGCGGCGAAACCGCGCCGTATTTTTTAAGCACCGACGGCATTACGCCGAGTATGTTTTCCTTTGCGCTGTTGTGGTAGGTTACGGCAGAGCCGTAAAATATTTCAGAAGCGCCGGAAACTGAGGTTATCGAGGCGCCTATCAGTCCGCCAGTGCAGGACTCAGCCGCGCAGAGCGTAACGCCGCGTTCAGCGGCACGGCTGACAAGTTTTTCCGCAAGCTCAAGGGTTTCTGGCGTCATTTCACAACACCCAGCAAAGTCTGCATTCCGCCCTGAACAAAGAAGCTGTAAAGGAGCCTGAGCAGAAGATTGACTATAACGCCGCCGACTATATCGTCAGCCATAATGCCGATACCGCCCGGAAGTTTTTCAGCTTTGTTCACGGGGAACGGCTTGAGTATGTCTATTATTCTGAACGCGAAAAGCGCGACAACCGCGAAATTCATTCCAAGACCGTACGCTGAAATCCAGTAGCCGGCAACCTCGTCTATAACACATTCGCCCGGGTCTGTGCGGCCGCTTTCCTTTTCGTATTTGTCAGCGGCAATGCAGCCGAGAACGATAACAAGCAAAATTGCCCAGCAAGGAACTCCTCCGAACGCCAGCCATATAACACACGCAGCCATTGAACCTACGGTTCCAGGCATTCGCGAGAAACAGCCGAGCGTGAAAAACGTTGCTATCATTCCGTACCAGCTTTTAACCGCCTTTGTAATTTCAGTCATTTACTGCACCTCTTCCCCTGTAAGGTCATGCGGCATTGCGTCTTTTATCTTCACCTTTATTACGTCACCCGCTTTAAGATCGTTCCGTGCTTCGTCTATTTCAATTATTCCGTCAACCTCGGGAGCCTCGCGGAAGCTTCTGCCCTCGGCATACCCCCCGTCCGTTTTTTCAACCAGAACGTCAAGCGTGCGTCCGACAAAACGCTGCTGGCGGGCAAAGGATATTTCTTCCTGAAGCTCCATAAGTTCGGCAAGGCGGCGTTCCTTGGTTGAATTTCTGACCTGTTTCGGCATTGAAGCGGCGTCGGTGCCCTCCTCCGCAAAATAGGTAAAGGCTCCGGCTCTGTCAAACTGCACTTTCTCAAGAAAATCCAGCAGATGTCCGAAAGAACGCGCCGTTTCTCCGGGGAAACCGACCATGCAGGTTGTCCGCAGCGCAAAATCGGGGTCAAGCGAGCGGGCGCAGCTGAAAATATCTTCAAGCCGTTTTTTGTTTATTCCTCTGTTCATCGCGGCAAGAATGCCCTCGTCCGCGTGCTGAACCGGTATGTCAAGATAATTCAGGATTTTTCTTCCGGACACAACGCGTTCAAGAAGCTTCGGCGTAACCCTGTCGGGATGCAGATAAAGCAGACGGAGCATAACTCCGTCAGGCAGATTGTCTTCAAGCGCGTCAAGCAGTTCCGTCAGCTTTGATTTTCCGTCAAAATCCATGCCGTACGCGGTAAGGTCCTGCCCAACGACGCAAAGCTCCCGCGCGCCCTCTTCCGCAAGGCTCACAGCCTCGTCAACTATCGTTTTGACTGGAAGGCTGCGCAGTTTTCCTCTGATTGACGGTATCGCGCAATACGTACATCTGTTATCGCAGCCTTCGCTGATTTTCAGATAGCGGGTAAAAAACGGCGAGTCAGGCAGATTGGCACGCGTCCTTGACACGGAAGCTTTGTTTCCGAGAGCTTCAAGCACCTTGTCCCACGCTTCGCTTTCAGCCCAGAAATCAACCGTTTTGAAACCGGCGGCAAGCTCCGCTCCGTAGCGGTTAAAAAGGCAGCCGACAACGCCGATTTTTTTGAGCTGTCCCTCTGCCTTGAGTTCCTCAAGGTCAAGAATCGCGGTTATATTTTCTTCCACTGCGGGCTGAATAAAACCGCAGGTATTCACTATCGCCGCCTCGGCTTCCTCAGCGCTGCCGGTCAAAACGTGCCCCGCACGGCGCAGTTCGCCCGCAAGACATTCGCTGTCCACTCTGTTTTTAGCGCAGCCAAGGCTTAAAATGAAAATCTTCACGGCAAAAACCCCTTACATTTTTCTGACGCAATTATTTTACAACAGATTTTGCCGATTTTACGATATACTATTGTCACAAACGATACGGAGGAAAAAATTATGCTTTCATACGCGGCAGCTCTATTTCACACTTTCATCGCATGGCTTGTGGCAACAATAGGCAGGCTCGGATATTTCGGAATAACGGGGCTTATGTTCCTTGAGTCCTCCTGCTTCCCTTTCCCGAGCGAGGTCGTAATGCCGCCTGCGGGCTATCTTGCAAGCAAAGGCGAGATGAGTCTGCTCGCCGCAATATTCTTCGGCATACTCGGCAGCATACTCGGCGCTCTTTTCAACTACTGGCTCGCAGTCCGCTGGGGACGCCCCTTCCTTGAAAA
Source organism: Candidatus Equadaptatus faecalis (assembly GCA_018065065.1). Classification (NCBI taxonomy): domain Bacteria; kingdom Thermotogati; phylum Synergistota; class Synergistia; order Synergistales; family Synergistaceae; genus Candidatus Equadaptatus; species Candidatus Equadaptatus faecalis. The sequence goes on from JAGHTZ010000018.1 coordinate 4,795, forward strand.
GTACGGCAAATATCTGTTCATCAGCAAAGAATCTCTTGACAAAGCAGAGGAATTCTTCGCAAAACACGGGCATATAAGCACCTTTACGGGCAGGCTGCTGCCCGTTATCCGCCAGTACATTTCGCTTCCGGCAGGGCTTGCGCGTATGGACATGAAGCAGTTCTGCGCCTACACGGCTCTCGGCAGCGGAATATGGGTCGTCATACTTGCGTTGCTCGGTTATTTCCTCGGCAACAACGAAGCGCTCATCCACACCGAGCTCAAAAAAATATCCTTCGGGCTCATCGCCGGCTGCATGCTGCTTGTCGTAATCTACGCCATACGTTATAAAAAGAAAAGGGAGAAATAGAATACTTCTATTTAACAAAATCAAGATTTTTATAGTTTTGTTAAATAGAATTAACGTTCTACTTAACAATATTAAGATTTTTGCTATTTTGTTAAATAGAAATTGTCAAAGCCAAGTGCATGCGCTCCATGCAGAAGACGGATAATAAAGACAACAAAAAATCTGCTCAGGCAACTGAGCGGATTTAATTCACCAATACTTTAATATTCAAATTCCATAATTTCTTTTACGATGTTTTTTCCGCCGAAGCCGCCTGATTTTGATACGAGCAGAAATTCGCGTTCGGCATTTTTCGCCCTGCAGAGCACCGTACCGGAGGATATTTCACAAAGCGGCGTTATCTCCGTGCAGCCAAGCCTTCTGACAACCTGTATCAGCGTGTCGCCGCCGAAAATCGCAAGCAGGTCGGGGCAAAGCTTTTCAAAAAGCCGCTTCGTCTTCCCCGATATTTTCTCGGAGGTTTCAAGCCTCAGCTTTTCAAGCTGTTCCGCCGAATAAGCCGACAGATCGGGTTCTTTTTCGCAGTCTGCCGAGGAGATAACGGCAGCGCCTTTTTCGGCAAAGCACCGTTCAATTTTTTCATCACCGGCGTCAAGCATGAATATCTCAATTTCCTTTGCCGCTTCTTTCAGCTGGGCAAGCGTTATCGCGTTCACACTGCCTGACACGAGCAGAATTTTTGCCCTGCCTGAAAGTCTTTTTCTCTCCGCTCCGCCGCAGTCAAGCCCCAAAAGCTTCGGAAGATATTCCGCAAAGCCCGCGCAACCGGACAGAGCCGTTGTTTCCGTCATTTTTTCAGCCGCCAAGCGCAAATCTTCTTCCGTTTCAGCATCGTGAACGCGGATAAAAGGCTCTGAAAGCGTTTCGCCGAGCACGACCTTAACGTCTGACTGCTCGGCGATTATGTCCGGTATATAGGAATGTTTAACAGGATTGAAAGGGTCCGCGCCGAAAACAGATTTCGCCGTTTCAACACCTGATACATACTGAATCCCGCCCTTTGTAGTGCGTCCGTTTTTCGGAAACGCAGGGACAAACTCCAGCACAGGAGCCCCAACGGCTTTCAAAAGCGCAGAAAGTTCGGCGCCTATGTTGCCGCGAAGCGCCGAGTCTGTTTTTTTGTAAAAATATTTTACGCCCTCCCCACGCGCCTTTTCCGCAATTTCAAACACCTTTTTATAGGCTGTTTCAGGCGCGTCGTGACGGCTTTCGAGGTCAACCACAAGAGCCTCTGCGGGATAATCCGCAAGCTTTCCGCAGCCGCCCGAAAAAAGCACAGAGGTCGCTATCCCTGCCTTTGCGAACTGAACGCCGGTGTCAAGAGCGCCGGTGAAATCGTCGGCAAGGACGAGAAGTTTAGTCATTTTTCGTGCCGAATTTTACCGCCGCCATATCGCACGCCGTGTAAATTGCGTCAACAAGGCTCTGTTCGTTGGCAAAACCCATGCCTGCGTGGCCAAAAGCGGTTCCGTGGTCAACGCTCGTGCGGATAATCGGAAGTCCGACGGTGATGTTCACACCCGACATGGCAGTGAATTTGTTCGTCTTTGAGTCAAGCTTGAAGCCGCAAAGCTTGAGAGGTATATGTCCCTGGTCGTGATACATGGCGACAACTATATCGTACTTTCCGGCAATCGCCTTAACGAAAACTGTGTCAGGCGGAATAGGACCGTCAACGTCAATGCCCTTCGCGCGGCATTTTTCAATCGCTGGAATAATCGAAACGTTTTCCTCGTCCCCGAAAAGTCCGTGTTCCGAGCAGTGAGCGTTAAGTCCGGCAACAGCTATGCGCGGGTTGTCGTTGCCGAGCAGATGCATAGCCTCTTTTGCAAGCTCTATCGTCGTTTCAACGCGTTCGGGATGCTCGCGGATAACGTCGCAGGCGCCTCTCATAGAAACGTGCGTCGTAACGTGAACAACGCGGAGTCCGGGCGCGGTAAGAAGCATTCCGTAATCTTCCGTACCCGTGTATTTGGCAAAAATTTCCGTATGTCCGGCGTAGGCGTGCCCCGCAAGGTTGATTGCTTCCTTGTTGATAGGTCCTGTGACGACCGCGTGGAGCCCGCCCTTCATTGCAAGCTCTATACCAGTAGTAACGTAATTAAAGGAGGCGTCTCCGCAGTTCTTCTGCACCTTGCCGAACTCCCAGCCGCCTTCCTTAATCATTCCGAGGTCTATCAGGTCGATAACTCCGAAGTGTCCCTTTGCTTCCGCCGGGCTTTTGATAGTGTTTATCGCAAGCACCTCGTTGCTGTAGTGCAGCATTTTTTTCAAAACCGCGCTGTCGCCTATCACTACGGGAATGCAGCGCTCATAGACTGCCTTGTTTGAAAGAGCCTTGACCGTTATCTCCGCTCCTATGCCTGCCGGATCTCCCATTGTTATTCCAAGTGTGTAACGCATACTCAACACCGCCTCTAAAGATAAATGTTGTCGGATAACGGATCATATTTACAAAACGGCGTAATTGTAAAACAAATTTGAAAAAAATTCAAGACGAAACAAAAAAGACCCTGCCGAAGCAAAGCCTTTTAAATAATTCCGAAATCAGTTACTTCTTTTTTCCTGCGGCGTGTTCGACAAACTGCCTTGCCGCGCGTCCCGAGAAGCCGCCGTGCTTCAGCTCCCAGCGTATCGCGCCGAGGTCAAGTTCTTCGTTGATTTCAACGCCGTATTCCTTTGCCAGACCGTGAACGATGTTCAGATATTCTTTCTGCGCCGGCGATATAAATCTTATGAGCAGTCCGAAACGGTCAACAAGCGACATTTTTTCCTGCATAGTTTCGGATTCGTGCATATCCTCCTGCATATCCTCTTTGTCCTTCCAGCTCTCTTTCATGAGGTGGCGGCGGTTTGAGGTCGCGTAGATGAGCACGTTGTCAGGACGTTTTTCAAGTCCGCCTTCAATGAACGATTTGAGATATTTGTATTCTATTTCAAACTGCTCAAAGGAAAGGTCGTCCATATAGAGAACAAAGCGGTAATTGCGCTGCTTTATCTGATTTATGATTTCGTCAAGATCCTCAATCTGGTGTTTGTAGACTTCAACCATACGCAGTCCCTGTGCGGCGTATTCGTTGAGTACGGCTTTGATTGACGTCGATTTGCCTGTTCCGCTCTCACCGTAGAGCAGAACGTTGTTGGCGGGAAGTCCGGCAATAAAAGCTTCGGTGTTTTCGCAGAGCGTTTTTTTCTGTTCGTCGTAGCCGATAATTCCGTCAAGGCGCGTTTCTTCGGTGTTCGTCACAGGGACTATGCCGCGCGTGTTTTTGTCCCAGCGGAAAGCCTTGTAAAACGCGTACTGCCCGACGCCGAATGAGCCGTAAAAATCTTCCAGCGCGGCATAAAGCGCGTCGGCGTTGTCCGCAGCGCCGATTTTTTCCGCAAGTTGCATAATTCTGCATGCCGCTTCAGATTTTTTGCGGCGCATCGGCACAAATTTTTCCGTTTTTGCGAACCAGTCCGTTTCCGTGAGCTTGTCCAGCTGCTTCAGGTCAAAACGCGCGTATTTGACAAACCGTTCCAGTTCCTCTTTTGCTATGCGTTTTATGCTGCCGTCTTCCGTTTTTCTGCGTTCGTTCGCAAGCGAAAAGGGCGTTTCAGTTTCCGCGAAAAGCTTGGCAAGCCAAAGCAGCCACGGATTGCCCTCCGCACCAAGCTGCTCTGCGTACTCAGCCATACTGTGAACGGCATCAAAATATTCCCTTACGTCCTCGTCAAAGCAAAGCCCCGCGATGTCGGGAAGCGGATCTGTAACCCTGTCAATCAGGTGCGAAACCGTACAAAAGGTCTCGTCGCTGTTAAATGCGCGGAACGCAAACAGCCTACTCATCGTCATCGTCAACGATACCCGCCTTGATACGCGCTTTTCTGCGCTCGTTGTGGTCGAGTATCATTTTCCTGATGCGGACGTTGTTCGGCGTAACTTCAACAAGCTCGTCCGAAGCAATCCATTCCAGGGCGCTGTCAACCGTCATTGTGCGCGGAACGTCAAGAACTATCATCATGTCCTTTGTGGCTGAACGGTAGTTCGTTTTCTGCTTCGCCTTGCACGGATTGACAGGAAGGTCTCTGTTGCGCGAGGATTCGCCGACAACCTGTCCGTTGTAAATCTCGTCGCCGGGCTTGATAAACATCGTGCCGCGTATCTGAATGTTGTCTATTGCATAGCTCGTTGCCTGTCCCGTATCAACGCTGACAAGCGAGCCCCTGTTTCTCGTCGTGATTTCGCCTGCCCACGGCTCATAGCCGATGAAGCGCGAGGCGAGAATTCCAAGTCCGCGCGTATCCGTCAGGAATTCGCTGCGGTAGCCTATGAGTCCGCGCGTAGGAATTTTGAACTGCAGACGAAGTACGCCAGTGCCGTTGTTTTCCATGTTCGTAAGCTCGCCCTTGCGCGGCGCAAGCTTCTGAATGACAGCGCCCTGATATTCTTCCGGAACGTCAATAATAAGCTCTTCATACGGTTCAAGTTTTCTGCCGTTTGCGTCCTGCTGAACGATGACCTCAGGTCCAGAAACGCAGATTTCCGAACCTTCGCGGCGGATTTCTTCGATAATTATGCCGAGATGCAGTTCGCCGCGTCCCGAAACCTTGACACCGTCCGCCCTGCCAATGTCCTCAACGCGGAGCGCAGGGTCTGTCTTAAGCTCCCTGTCAAGCCTTGCCTTAAGCTGGCGCAGCGTAATGGCGTTTCCGTCGCGTCCGGCGAACGGACTTGTATTTACAAGGAAAAGCATTGAAACCGTCGGTTCTTCGATGTCAAGCGGCGGCATTACCTCGCCGGCTATTTCCGGCGCGGTAATCGTATCGCCGAGGTCTATGTTTTCAGGTCCCGTGAACCATACAATGTCGCCGGCTCCGGCTTCCTCAACCTCTGCGCGGCCGAGTCCGTCGGTGACGTAAAGGTGCGTGCAGGAAGCGTTGTCGGTTGAAACAACCTCCCAGTCAGTCTGGTCGTAATCCTTCCAGCGCGTGTGGGTGCGCACGATTTTGTCGCCTTTTTTAAGCCTGCCCTGAAGAATTTTACCGCAGCCTATACGGCCGAGATATTCGCTCCACGTAAGCGTGCAGACCTGCATTTTGAACGGCTTTTCCATGTCGGCGTCCGGCGCCGGAACATGCTCGATAATCGTTTTGAAAAGGTCGTCCATACCCGCGCCCGCGCCTTCGGGTATTCTGTCCATGTCGTCAACGAGCCAGCCCTGAAGTCCGGAGCCGAACAGAGCTTTGAAATCGCACTGCTCTTCCGTTGCGCCGAGCTCTATAAACAGGTCAAAGGTCTTATCCAGCGCACCTGCGGGGTCGGCGTTCGGACGGTCAACCTTGTTCACAATGACAATAGGTTTCAGCCCGAGCCTGAGCGAATGCATAAGGACGTAGCGCGTCTGGGGCATAGGTCCTTCGTTTGCATCGACAAGAAGAAGCACGGAATCGACCATTGAAAGGACGCGCTCAACTTCGCCCGAGAAATCGGCATGCCCCGGCGTATCGACTATATTGATTTTGTAGCCGCCCCATTCGACCGTACAGTGCTTTGACTTTATCGTTATGCCGCGCTCGCGTTCTATCGAACCTGCGTCCATAACGCGTTCTTCAACGACCTGATTGTCGCGGAAAAGCCTTGCCGCCTTGAATATTCCGTCAATCAGCGTCGTCTTACCATGGTCGATATGGGCTATGATTGCTATATTTCTGATTTTTGAAGAGTCCTGCATTTTATCTGTATCCTTTCGTCGCTCGTTGAGCCACAAGAGCATCTGCCGGGCTTTAATACCCGAACAAGAGAGGATTATACCACCAACGGCGAGTTATGAAAACAAAAAATATTCACTATTGGAATACCCGTTTGGAATAATCTTAATATATGCAAATATCTATAACTTATATACTTTTCCGGCAAAATGCCGAACGTGCAGCTAATTAAAATTCGGGTGATTTGTCACCTAAATTTTAATTAGCATTGCCGCAAAATAAATCCGCCTCATGATTTTACACGAGGCGGACTGCTATTCTGACTGAATCCGGCAGTTATTTTATCTGCACTGCTCTGTTACACGTTAAACCGAATTTCTATCATATCCCCGTCTTTGACAAGATATTCCTTGCCTTCAAGACGCAAAACACCTGCCTTGCGGCATTCGTCCATTGAGGCGTTGTGCGCCGCGTAGTCGTCATACGCAACAACCTGTGCACGGATAAAGCCTCTTGCAAGGTCCGTGTGAATGGCGCCCGCCGCCTGAACGGCGTTGTCGCCTTTGTGCAGCGTCCATGCGCGGACTTCGTCGGGGCCGCTCGTGAAGAAGCTTATAAGCCCGAGCACGGAATATGCAGCCTGTATAAGCCTTTCCCTGCCCGGTTCCGCTATATTGAGCCCTTCGGTAAATTCCGCCGCTTCCTCTTCGCTGAATTCGGCGATGTCCATTTCAAGGCTTCCGTAAAGCTTGCAGATTTCTATTCCCTGCTCCGCCGCCCGCGCTTTGAGTGCCTCATACTGCGGAATTTTGCTTTCGTCGCTCTGCGAGTCGTCAAGATTGAGAACTATAAGCTCTGGTTTTGCGGTAACGAAAGCGTAGCTTTTGAGGGAATGTTTTTCCTCGTCGCTCATTTCTATGCTGCGAAGCGGTTTTTCCTCTTCAAGACAGGCGAAACAGCGTTCAAGCAGCTCTTTTTCCTTTGCCTCGGCAGGAAGCAGTTTTTTCTTTTCGTTCAGCTTGGAAAGGCGGTTTTCAATAACCGCGTAGTCGCGGAAAATAAGCTCGCTTTCAACTATGCTCCAGTCGCGCACAGGATCTATGCTGCCCTCGGGATGCTCAACGGAAGCGTTGTCAAAGCAGCGTATCACCTGAATAAGCGCGTCGGCGTCGGCGACAAATGAAAGAAACGCGTTGCCGAGTCCCGCGCCCTTGCCTGCGCCGCGCGAAAGCCCCGCAAGATCGACAAATTCAATCTGCGCCGGCGTTTCCTTTTTCGGCGTGAAAATTTCGCAGAGTTTGTCAAAACGCTTGTCAGGAACGGCGACAACAGCCTTGTTCGGGTCTGTTTTTCCGCCTGCGTAGGGTTTAACCTCCGCGCCCGCCCTCGTTATAACGTTGAAAACCGTGGACTTTCCGCTGAGCGGCAGTCCGACTATTCCGCAATGCAGCATATTACTCTCTCCAGTCGTGTATAATTATCAAAATTATTGCTGTTTTTTGTACTCTGGCAGAACAATGAGCCCTGCTTCAAGCTTGTCCTCTATTTCTTCAACCCGTTTTCTTATGCTCAGCGGCACGTTGTTTTTTGCCTCGCGCGTCCAGGTCGAAAGCCCTATTGCGCCCTCTTTTATACCGACAGAAACGTCTTTGGGCGCAATCTGCTTCTGCATATATCTGTCAATAACGGCGTACACGACGTAATCAACCCTCTTAACTGCGCTTGCGAGAACCGCTTTCGGATACTGTTTTTCAACCTCGTTGTCAACGCCTATCGTCCAGAAGTTTTCCTTTTCGGCAATATCCGAAGCACCGAGCCCGGCGTTTCCGGCGGCGGTGAATATGACGTTCACGTTTCTTTCGTGCATTCTGTGCGCCAAATCAGCAACGGCACTGCGGTTGACAAAATCCTCCGTGTGCACAATCAGCGGGTCAAGCGTTTTGTCAACGTACCACACACCCGCTTTGAAACCGTACTTCATTCTCGCAATAGCGTCGTTATCGGGACCGAAAACAGCGCCTATTCTTGAATTCGGTTTTATGCGCGGATCCTTTGCGCTCCTGGCATAGACGGCGGCAAGAGCACCCGCGAGAAAACCCGTTTCCTCGTCCCTAAAATGCACCAGTTTGGCGTTGGGAACAGGGTCAAAGGTCACAAACTCAACCTTCGGGTAATCCTTTACAAACTGAGGAAGCTCGTTCCTGAATTCAGGAACCGGAACTATGATTAAGTCCGCCCATTTGGCGGCTTCTGTCAGCAGTTCGTTTTTGGATTTGTAATTTTTAATGTCAAACAGTTTTGTCGAAAGCGTGCGAACGTAGTTGTGCTTTGCCATTTTCAGTCCGTCGCTGCAGCTGTTCACAAACTCGGGAGCCTGAGTGTCGTTCGTCCCGCCCGCGACAAGCAGCGCAACATTTCTGTGCACAGCGGCACAGGCAGACGAAGCAATGCAGAGAATTACAAGGAGCGCTGCCGTCAATTTTCTCACAATGACCACACCTCACACACAAACGCTAAAGTTTCCGAAGCCAATTATAAAGCATCAGGCTCAATCCGTCAGCAAAAACTATTTTGCCCTCACTGCAAGCTTTTCAGCAATATCGTTCGTTACGGCGTAAAACTTTCCGCCTGCTGAAATCGTCACAATGTTTCCGAGCGGCGAGCCGGATATTTTCTCAATCTCCGTGCCCTCACAAATGCCGTTTGCAAGCAGTTTTTCCCCTGCTTCGCCGTCCGGAGTTTTTTCAACAACCGCTAAATCCCCGTCGCTCAAATCAGTCAGATACATTTTTCAGCCTCCCGCGTCTGGCAGTCCTCTACATTCCGAAAGCGCCAAGCAGCAGCTTAACCGCGAAAGCGACAATCCACGCTATAAGGCACTGCCCTGCCGCAAAAATCCACGCCGGCCTTGCGCCGAGCTCGCGCTTTACGGTCGCGACAGCCGCCACGCAGGGCGTGTACAACAGCGTAAAGGAAAGAAAAACCAGCGCCGTTTTTGTCGTGAACATTTCTTTTATCGCAGATACGTTGCCGCCGAGCAGAACCGTCAGACTGCTGACGACGCTCTCCTTTGCCATAAGACCTGTGATAAGCGCCGTTGAAATCCTCCAGTCGCTTGCGCCGACAAGCGGCTTAAAAACAGGGGCAATCAGCCCGCCCGCAAGGGCAAGAAGGCTCTGCGAGGAATCCGCGACAACGTTGAGTCTGCTGTCAAAGGTCTGCAGGAACCATATAATGATAGCGGCAAAGAAAATCACCGTAAACGCTTTCGTCAGAAAATCCTTCGCCTTCTCCCATATAAGCAGAGCGACCGTCTTCGCGTTAGGGAAACGGTAGTTCGGCAGTTCCATCACAAAAGGCACAGGATGTCCCGTGAACACGCTGCTTTTCATAACCAGCGCAAAAAGCACCCCGCTTGCGACACCGAGCAGATACAGCCCTATCATTACGCAGGTGCCCTGCATGCGCGGGAAAAACGCCGCCGTGAACAGCGCGTAAATCGGCAGCTTCGCGGAACAGCTCATAAACGGCGTGAGGAAAATCGTCATCTTTCTGTCGCGTTCCGAAGGCAGGGTGCGGGCAGCCATAATCGCCGGCACAGAGCAGCCGAAGCCTATCAGCATAGGCACAAAGCTCCTGCCCGAAAGTCCTATCTTGCGCAGCGGCCTGTCCATAACGAAAGCCACGCGCGCCATGTAACCCGTATCCTCTATTATAGAAAGAAACAGGAAAAGAATAACTATAACAGGAAGGAAGCTCAGCACAGAACCGACACCGGCAAACACTCCGTCAATAATCAGCGATTTGACAACGGGATTAAGCCCGTAAGCGGTCAGAGCCGAAGCACACAAAGCTGTAGTCCGCGCTATAAGCGCTTCAAAGCGTTCGGAAAGCGCCGCGCCTAAAACGCCGAACGTCAGCCAGAAAACAAGCCCCATAATAACGAAAAACGCAGGAAGCGCGGTGTATTTTCCCGTGAGAACCTTGTCAAAACGCAGACTTCTCGCGCGCGCCAGATTTTCAACAGGCTTAACAACGGCGGCGCCGCACACCTTCTCTATAAAATCAAACCGCATATCCGCCATTGCGGCGTATCTGTCTATTCCTGTTTCGTTCTCCATCTCAACAATAATGTGTTCGAGCATTTCCTTTTCATTATCGTCAAGCTTAAGCTGCTCCATAACGGGCATGTCGCCTTCAACAAGCTTCGTCGCGGCAAAACGCAGCGGCAGTCCGCACCTTTTGGCGTGGTCTTCTATCAGGTGAACAACCCCGTGAATACAGCGGTGAACCGCTCCGCCGTCAGGACCGTCCGCATCGCAGAAATCAAGCCTGCCCGGACGCTCCCTGAAACGCGCCACGTGCAAAGCGTGTCGCACGGCTTCACCCACGCCTTCGCCGCTGGACGCTGAAACGGGAACAACGGGTATTCCGAGCGCCTCCTCAAGTCTGTTGACAAGAATAGTGCCGCCGTTCTCGCGCACCTCGTCCATCATATTCAAAGCAAGAACCATCGGTATATTCAGCTCAATCAGCTGCATCGTGAGATACAAATTACGCTCTATATTCGTGGCGTCAACAATATTTATAATGCAGTCCGGCTTCTCCTTCATAAGGAAATCGCGCGTAACAAGCTCCTCGCTCGTGTACGGCGACAGGGAATAAATGCCCGGCAGATCCGTGACAAGCGTATTCTCGTAACCGCGTATCGCTCCGTCCTTGCGGTCAACGGTAACGCCCGGGAAATTGCCCACGTGCTGCTTGGCGCCCGTCAGCTGATTGAACAGCGTTGTCTTTCCCGTATTCTGATTGCCGGCAAGGGCAAAAGTAATCCTCTGCCCCTCAGGAATTTCGTCCCCGCCCTGCTTCACGTGGTAAATGCCAAACTCGCCGAGCTGCGGATGCCGTGTATCCTCTGCCTGAACCGCGGAATTTGACGGCGCGGCTGAATTTTCGGCAGGCGCAATCTCAATCCGTTTTGCGTCGGCAAGCCTCAGCGTCAGCTCATAGCCGCGAATCTGAAACTCAAGCGGGTCGCCCATCGGCGCTTTTTTGACAAGCTTCAGGACAGTCCCCGGCGTAAGTCCCATATCAAGAATATGCCTGCGCAGCGAAGCCTCGCCGCCCACGCTCTTTATTACAGCGCTCTGTCCGATATTCAAATCTGAAAGAAACATGCTCCGTCCTCCGCGACACTCTTTTTTACAAAAATATTATAGCACAAATTAGTTAGCCGCGGCTAATTTATTATAATTTTTCAAACTTTTCAAAAACTTTTCGAAAAAAATAATTTCTTTTGCATTTCTTTTTAATTATTTTCGTTTTTTATTTCCGAATAAGCTCCGAACACAGGCTCTGTCAGCATTTACCGATAGCCTGTTACAAATTTCTTATTTAGTGTCACACTTTTGCAAATATGACATAAAGTATTGATATTGCTATGTTTTTCAGCAGTTCTTCGTTCTGCGTTCGCGGCATGTTACAAATTTCTTATTCAGTGAACATTATAGTACAGAGGGGGTTGACGATTTTTCGTCGGGCATGGCTTTTCTGAAACAGTTGTATGACCTGCCGAGGTCTGCGTTTGCGGCTGTTTCTCGGCAGAGAGGCTGCGCCTT
>JAGHTZ010000019.1 GCA_018065065.1 Candidatus Equadaptatus faecalis
GTTGAGGTTATTCCCGTCAGGTCTATTCCGGCTATATCTGTCGTTACTCCTGTGTATCTGTCTTTCTTTGTGAGCGTCAGATATTTTGTTCCGTCAGCGCCCGTTGTTATTCTGCCTTCCGATATTGCCGTGTCCTGCAGCTGTGCCACGGACATTTCCGTTCCCGCGTTTGTTACGGCTTTTACGGCGCCTGTCGCCGTATCTTGAACAAAACTGCCTATGAGCTGCCCGTAGTTTGCGGCATCCGTGTTTGCGCTGCCTGCCGCAAGGTTTGTTATCTTCTGTCCTCCCATGTCTGCGCCGGAATGGAACGTTGCCGCCCCCATAAAATCAGACGTCCCTGCAACGGTGAGATTTCCGCCTGCCGAAAGCGTGCCTCCCACTGTCGCGCCGCCGGTTGTCGCAATACTTCCGACCGCTATGTCGTCCTTAAGTTTCACCGCTATTTTGGCGTTGCCGTCTGTTTCGGTCAACTCTGTTTCTATGTTTGTTCCGCCGGCAACCGTGAGTGTTTTCGTGTTGTTGATTTCAGCCGCGCCGCTGTCTGCCGCGTATTTGCTTGACGGCGATATTCCGCTGACCGCGTCTGCTATCTTTTCCTCTGTTTCGCTTTTCGTGTACAGATCTGTTTTCGTGTACGCGTCTGCTATGCCATAGCCTGAAAGTGTTGTCGCTTTGCCTGCGAATTTCGCGTCTGCCGCCTCCGTTGTATATGCGTCGGTTATTCCGTAGCCTGCAAGCGTTGTCGCTTTGCCCGCAAATTTAGCGTCTGCCGCCGTTTTGGTGTATGCGTCTGCTATGCCGTAGCCTGCAAGCGTTGTCGCTTTGCCCGCAAATTTAGCGTCTGCCGCCGTTTTGGTATACGCGTCTGCTATGCCGTAGCCTGAAAGCGTTGTCGCTTTGCCCGCGAATTTAGCGTCTGCCGCCGTTTTCGTGTACGCGTCTGCTATGCCGTAGCCTGAGAGCGTTGTTGCTTTGTCTGCTTTCTGCGCTTCGTAGGCATCGTATTTCTGCACCTTAGCTGCGGTTATGCCGGAGTTCATAACGTCTCCAGTTATAATTTCTGCTATGTACGCCGCGTTGGCAGTTACGTTCTGCAGCGTAAAATCTATAAGCCCTTCGTCAATGGCTATTCTTTCCTGCGCTTCTGCCAATGCGGACACTGAGGCTTTCTGCCCCAGTTTCGTTTCCGTTTCCGCTTTCGTATAAGCGTCCGTTATTCCGTAACCGGCAAGCGTCGCCGCTTTGCCCGCGAATTTCGCGTCCGCCGCCGTTTTCGTGTAAGCGTCTTCTATTCCGTAATCGGCAAGCGTAGTGCCCTTCTGCGCTATTCCCGCCACAGCGTCCTTCAGCTGCTTCAAATTAACAGCGTCCGTATTGCTCGTTCCCGCCGCAACGTTGATTACCTGCCGTTCCTTTCCCTGACTTCCCACTGAAAAAACTCCGTAGGCACCGCCCGCCGGCGCTCTGTCCTTTGAATACGACCCTATCGCCACAGAATTAGCGTTTTCTGCCAGCGCATTCGTGCCAATCGCAACAGAATTTTCCGCCGTTGCTTTGCTCCAAGCGCCTATCGCAGCCGACTGATTGCCGGAGGCACAGTTGTAATATCCAAACGCGGAGGCATAACGTCCTGACACGGAGTTCGACTGTCCGAACGCGCTGGAAACAAAACCAGGGGTATCATTGTAACCGCCGACCGAGACTGAATACTGCCCCATCGCGGTGTTGAAGCTTCCAATTGCCGCCGAGCTATAACCTACGGATTTATTGTAGTATCCCATAGAAACCGCGAACGTGATATCTGCGATATTATAGTTTCCAATCGCAAGCGAATCCGTACCCGACGCTGTATTGCAATATCCTACCGAAACCGAATTTTTGCCGGACGCGGTATTGTTGTACCCAAATGCTGATGATAACTCCTCTGTTGCACAGTTATAGGACCCAAATGCCGAAGCCGCTTTCCCTGATGCGAGGTTGCTATGCCCAAATGCTGAGGAGTAATACTCTGATGCGATGTTGGTGGACCCAAATGCTGAGGACACAGTCCCTGATGCAGTGTTGTCTGCTCCGAATGCGGATGATAAGTGTACTTTCGCTGTGTTGTTATAACCAACAGATGTAGAATAACCATCGGCTGCGTTGTTGAGATATCCGATTGAAACAGAGTAATTGCCCTTTGCCCACGTATATTCCGAACTGCCCACGTAAAGGCTGTAACTTCCTGCTCCGTGTCCCAGTACAGGGTATGCCGAAGCGGCAAA
>JAGHTZ010000020.1 GCA_018065065.1 Candidatus Equadaptatus faecalis
AAGGACATTTTTACAAGGTTATCCAGCCCAAATAGCAGAGAAATTTTTTGAATACATAAAGGGCAGGGCAGCTTGCCCTTTATGTATGTTATAATGGCTGCGGCAATCTTATGACTTTTTTGAATTGACTGACAATTTGGGATGCAGGGTCAGCCTGCGTTATGTTTTGTGCGGTGCTGATCCGCGAAGGGGTGTATAAATTTTGGATATTGTCCAGCAGATTATCAACGGCTTGTCGCTCGGCTCCGTTTACGCGCTGATAGCTGTCGGATATTCTCTTGTCTATTCGATACTGCTGTTCTCCAATTTCGCGCACGGCGGTTTCCTTGTCATCGGCGGTTACATCTGTTATTACGCGCTGATGTCTTACGGAGCGGGAATTTGGACGGCATCGTTTGCGGCTGTTCTCGGCGCCGGTTTTTCGGCGATACTTGTTGAGCGTTTCGCATACCGTCCGATACGCGAGCGCACGCCGGTAACGCTCTATCTTCTCATTGCTTCAATGGGTATGAGCATAGTTATCGAAAATCTTTTCGTCGTTACGATAGGCGGGCGTTTCAGGGCGCTGCCGCCTGTGCTTCCAATGCAGCCTGTCAGTGTTTTCGGCTTTGCGACGACAAGCGCGTTTGATATACTTTCGCTTGTTGTTTCAGTCATTTCTCTTGTCGCGCTGCAGCTTTTTCTCAACAGGACAAAATGGGGGCTTGCGATCCGCGCCGCTTCCTGCAACCTGCGCACGGCGTCGCTTATGGGTGTCAACGTCAACCGCCTGATTGCGATAGTATTTTTTGTTGCGGGGCTTTTTGCGGCGGTCGGCGGCATTTTCCTTTCCGCGCGCTACACTCTTTATCCTCAGCTCGGCAGCACGATAACGACAAAGGCTTTCGTGGCGGCGGTTATAGGCGGTCTCGGCTCCCTTCCCGGGGCTGTTGCCGGCAGCCTTATTCTCGGACTTGCGGAAATGCTTACCGCAGGCTTTGTATCAAGCCAGTTCCGCGACCTTGTCGTATTCTTCCTGCTTATCGTTACACTGATAATACGTCCGTCAGGGCTTTTCGGCAAAGCCGTCAGCGAGAAAGTGTAGGTGACGGGTATGGGTTATTCGTCAGGTATTATCACGCTCCTTGCCATTAACTGCATAGCCTCTCTCGGTGTGTCGCTGTTTACAGGCTTTACCGGAATTTACACGCTGGGACACGCAGGCTACATGGTTATCGGCGCGTACACGGCGGCAATTCTTACGGTGCAGTTCAATCTTCATTTTGTTCTGGCAATTCTTGCCGGCGGTCTGCTCGCGATGGTCTGCGCGTATCTTATCGGTCTTCCGACGCTGAAGCTTGCAGGCGACTACTACACGATTGCTTCTTTAGGTCTCGGCGAGGCAATACGCCTGATAATAGAAAACTGGGAGAGCGTCACGCGCGGAGCAAGAGGTTATCCGGGCATTGACAACTACACTACTCTGCCTGTGGTGCTGGCGTTTTTCCTTGTTATGACCTTCGGAATGTTCTATCTTGTGAACAGCCGTTACGGACGCGCTTTTAAGGCATGCCGCGACGACTACGTGGCGGCTTCGCTGCTTGGCTTCAACACGGCACACTGCCGTGTTTTGAGCCTTGCGGTTTCAGGCTTCTACTGCGGTGTTGCCGGAGCGCTGCTCGCAGGCTTTATCTCGTTTATCCAGCCTGTTATGTTTGACATGGCAAAATCTACGGAGCTCGTTTCCGTGGTTGTTCTCGGCGGTTTGGGCTCAATGAGCGGCTGCCTTATAGGCACGGCGATTCTGACGCTTGTGACGGAACTTTTCCGACCGATTTCAAAATACCGCATGCTTATCTACGGGCTTGTCCTTGTGCTTGTCATGATACTGCGTCCTGAGGGACTCATGGGCACAAACGAACTGACGCCCGATTATCTCAAAAAGCATTTCGGTTCGGGCAAAAAAACTGCAAAGGAGGGCGAATAAATGAGCACCCTTCTTGAAGTTAAAAACCTGACTGTCCGTTTCGGAGGCGTAACCGCTGTTGACGAAGTTTCCTTCAAGATAGAAAAAGGAGAGCTTGCAGGGCTTATCGGTCCTAACGGAGCCGGCAAAACAACGGTGTTTAATCTTGTTAGCGGCGTGTACGGCGCAGCCTCCGGTGAAATCATCTATGACGGAAAGCGGATAGACAAACTGAAAACCTATCAGATTGTGCCGCTCGGCATAGCCAGAACCTTCCAGAACCTCAGACTGTTCGGCGGCTCAACCGTGCTTGAAAACGTTATGACTGCGGCGCAGAACTTCCACAAATACAGCTTCGCGGAAGCGGTTACGCATCTCGGACGCTGGAAAAAGTTTGAAGCGGAAATCCGCGGCGAAAGCATGACGCTGCTTGAAAGAGTCGGTCTGGCAGACCGCGCGGGGCAGACCGCCGGAACGCTTCCGTACGGCATGCAGCGCAGACTTGAAATAGCGCGCGCCCTTGCTCTCCGCCCCGGGCTTCTTCTGCTTGACGAGCCTGCCGCCGGCATGAACCCTGAGGAAGTTGTTGAGCTCAACGAACTGATAAGCGGCATTCACAGGGATTTCAAGCTGACGATACTGCTCATAGAGCATCACATGGACGTCGTAATGAATATATGCTCGCACGTTGTCTGCATCAACTTCGGTGCTAAAATTGCCGACGGCACCGCACAGGAAGTGCAGAACAATCCCGAAGTTCTTGCTGCGTATCTCGGAGAGGAGGAATAAACGTGGAACCTGTCCTTTCCGTCAGAAATTTAAGTGTACGCTACGGCGCCATTCAGGCGCTGAGAGGAATTGACCTTGACGTCTTCCGCGGCGAAATAGTCTCTGTTATCGGTGCAAACGGCGCCGGCAAAACGACAATGATGAACGCGGTTATGGGCGACATTCCGCGTGCCGGCGGAGAAATTCTGCTCAACGGCAAGCCTCTGCCCGACAAAAGCTTTCGCGTCGCATGCGAAAAAATAAGCATATCGCCGGAAGGCAGAAGAGTGTTTGCGCCGCTTACCGTCTATGAAAACCTGCAAATGGGCGCGTTCCCTCTCAAAGACAAAAAAGAAATAGCGGCACAGCTGAAAGAAATATACAGACTGTTCCCGCGCCTTGAAGAAAGGAAAAAACAATACGCCGGCACGCTCTCCGGCGGTGAACAACAAATGCTTGCAATCGGCAGGGCTCTTATGCAGAAGCCGGAAGTGCTTCTGCTTGACGAACCGTCGCTCGGGCTTGCGCCGATAATTATCAGCGAAATTTTCAAAGAATTAAAAATTATCAACAAAGAACTCGGCACGACAATACTTATCGTAGAACAGAACGCGAAAAAAGCGCTGCAGCTTTCAGACAGGGCATACGTTCTGCAGACGGGAAAAGTTGTTATGGAAGGCAAATCAGCCGAACTGCTGAACAATCAGGAAATTCAGGCGGCATACCTCGGTGTAAAATAAAAGGGAAACGTCAGGCAGACCATGGACAAAAAAATCTTTCTTTTTCTTATACCGGCAGCGGCGGTGTTGTGCATAGCGCTGGCGCGCAAACCGGCGCCGGTCTGTAATACCGTGAAATCCTCAACGCGGGAAACCGAAGAAATTTCGCGGGACGGGACGCTTCCGCAGGACGGCTTCATAGACGTTGGAAAAGTTTACGGCGCCACCTCAGGCTACAAAATTTTCAAAGAAGAAACGGAAGCCTACGCGAAACGCATCAACGCGGAGCTTGCCGTCTCGCTTAAAAAAGAAAAAGACGAAACAAAGCGGCAGAAACTTAAAAAAGACGCTGAGGAACAGATAAGACTGTACGGCGAAGCCCTGCTGCAGGACGTTCTGAAAGACGTTGACGACGCTATAGAAAAGGTTGCGGACAAACAGCAGCTGTACAGGGTGTACCTCAAAGGCGCGGAAAAAATGCCGGCGGAAGACTATACGGACGCCGTTGTGACAGAACTGCGCCGGGACTACTCTCTCAGACCTCTGCTGCTTGAAGCTGCCGTTAAAATGAAATCCGCGCCGGAAAAACAGCCGGAAAAGAATGATAAAGAAACAGCGGTCTGCGCTATGGCACAGGAGACACAGCCTGCTGCGGCAGAGGAAAAATCCGTTATACAGACAGAAAAGACAGAAAAAGCGGAAAAAGCGGAAAAAGCGGAAAAACTCGAACAGCCGGAAAAAATCGCCGCGGAAAAAGCGCCGGAAGGCGGCAAACAGAACGGAAGCGCCCTAAAAGCAGAACGGCAGGAACCGGCAAAACCGCTTCCGAAACAGGCACAGGACGTGAAAAAAGCGCCGCTGCCCGTGCAGAACGCAAAAGCAAAGCAGGAACAGGCGCCTGTCGTGAAAGAAACGCCGCAGAGAGTACAAAAAACGGAAGCCGCGGAACAGCCGCAGACGAAAACAGAGACGCTGGAACAGAAAGCGGACGTTCCGAAAAAAGCCCGCATAGTGATACAGTTCTGCGCCTCAGGAAACAAAAAAGGCATAGCATTGGCAGCAGACAAAGTCAGAAAGAGCGGTCTGCCTGCGTACGTGCAGGAGGGACCGGTTAAAGACGGCGTGCAGTGGTGGCGTGCGCGCGTTGCCGCGGAGAACGCGCAGCAGGCTGACGAATACATGCGTACTCTGACGCGGCTCGGTTACTCCTGCTACATTGCCGGAAAATAAAGGCGTGTTTTAGAGAACGCGCGAGCCAAAAAAGCCAAAACTGCCTGAATTGTCAGGCAGTTTTTTTCTTGCGTGCGGCATATTTTTGTGATAGCATTACAACATGCTAAAGCGATATTGCTTATGGCAGCCGAACGAACGGAGGAGACAAAATGAATAAAAAAATCATCGCGGTAATCGCAATACTTCTGGCAGCAGCAGGGTTGTACTGCGCTTTCGGCGGCTGCGGCAAAACAGCTGCGCCGAAGATTGAAAAAATAGTTGTCGGACTTGACGACAGCTTCCCGCCGATGGGTTTCAAAAACGAGCAGAACGAAATTGTCGGCTTTGACATTGATATCGCGAAAGAAGTGGCAAAACGTCTGTCAGTACCGGTTGAATTTAAGGCAATTGACTGGTCGAGCAAGGAAGCGGAACTGTCCAGCGGACGTATCGACTGCATTTGGAACGGGCTTGACATTACGCCTGAGCGCGAAAAGAACATGCTTTTCAGCGACCCTTATATGAACAACAGGCAGCTGCTGTTTGTAAAAATAGATTCCAAAATAAAAGATTTTCCTGACCTTGCAGGAAAAACCATCGGACTTCAGAACGCCAGCACCGCAGACGACAACATGGAAAAACAGCCTGAATTCAAAAAGACTGTTACCGTCAAAAAATATACGGACTACATTGAGGCCTTTATAGACCTTGAAAACGGACGGCTTGACGGAGTTTTCGCAGATGAAATAGTCGGACGCTACTGCATGAGCAAACGCCCGGGCAAATTTGTCTGCATAGACAAAGCCTTCGGACCTTCAGCACAGTTCGGCATAGCCTTCCGTAAGGGCAATGAAGCACTCCGCAATCTTATGCAGAGCAAAATTGACGAAATCACGGCAGACGGAACCGGCGCGAAAATAAGCGAAAAATGGTTCGGCGCCGACCTTCTGCTTAAGAAATAATATCTCGCGCCTTGGGAAAACAAAAACGAACAGCGGCAGTACAGACTAATAACGTACAGCATATTATAACAATACGGGTGTCCAACGAATGGAACAGCTAATCAGAATGTGCATACCGATGCTTAACGGCACGAAAATAACGCTGACGGTATTCTTCGCCACGCTTGCATTTGCCTTGCCGCTCGGCTTTGCGCTTGCGCTCGGACGTATATCCAAGATAAAAGCTGTTTCAAAAACAATAGAAATATACAGCTGGATAATGCGCGGTACTCCGCTTATGCTCCAGCTCTTCTTTTTTTACTTTGTGCTGCCGTACTTCGGCATACTGCTTCCGGGACTTGCGGCGGCGCTGCTTGCCTTTGTCCTCAACTACGCGGCGTATTTCTCGGAAATTTTCCGCGCCGGAATACAATCAATACCTAAAGGGCAGTACGAAGCTGCGAAAGCCTTCGGTTTCACAAACGGGCAGATGCTGCGGCGCATAATACTCCCTCAGATGATAAAGCGCGTACTTCCTCCGGTTTGCAACGAAACCATAACGCTCGTAAAAGACACCTCACTCGTGTACGTGCTTGCGATGAACGACCTTCTCCGCGAAGCAAGAACCATAGTGCAGCGCGAATTTACAATGACGCCGTTCCTG
The DNA here is from genome assembly GCA_018065065.1 of Candidatus Equadaptatus faecalis. Classification (NCBI taxonomy): domain Bacteria; kingdom Thermotogati; phylum Synergistota; class Synergistia; order Synergistales; family Synergistaceae; genus Candidatus Equadaptatus; species Candidatus Equadaptatus faecalis. Next base: position 6,250 of record JAGHTZ010000020.1, read on the forward strand.
CTTGCCGCAATTTTCTACCTTGCGATGACTTTTGTCGTCAACAAAGTATTTGCGCGGCTTGAAGCACACTACGCGCGCTACAGCGAGTAGCGGGGAGTGAAACAATGGAAAGCATGACAAAAACAAACACTGAAATTAAAGAAACCATCAGAATTGAAAAACTCCGCAAAAGCTTCGGCAAAGTGCGAGTATTTGATGACGTAAGCCTGACAGTTGAGCAGGGGGAAACGGTATCGCTCATAGGTCCTTCTGGCAGCGGCAAATCAACCCTGCTGCGCTGCATAAACAGGCTTGAAACAGTGGACGGCGGTTCAATCCGTATAGCGGACAAATGGCTTGTGCGTGACGGGAAATACGCGCCTGACGATGAAGCGAGAGCGATCTGTTCTCAAACTGCGATGTGCTTCCAACAGTTTAACCTTTTTCCGCACATGACTGTACTTGGAAACCTTACGGAAGCCCCTGTCACGGTGCAGGGGAAAAAACTTGAAGAAGCGGTGCCCGAGGCGATGGACCTGCTGAAAAAAGTGGGACTTGAAGCGAAAGCAGACCGCTACCCGTACGAACTGTCCGGCGGGCAGCAGCAGCGCGTCGCGATAGCGAGAGCGCTTGCCGTGCGGCCTGAAATAATACTGTTTGACGAACCCACCTCCGCCCTCGACCCTGAGCTGACGCAGGAAGTGCTTCAGGTAATGAAAGAACTTGCCGAAGAAAAAATGACAATGCTTGTAGCGACGCACGAAATGAGCTTTGCCCGCGACGTTGCCGGAAAAGTAATCTTCCTTGCGGACGGCGGAATTATGGAACAGGGAACGCCCGAAAAAATCTTCGGCGCGCCGGAAACCGGCAGGCTCAAACATTTCCTCAGCGCAGCAAACGGATAGACAAAGAAAACCAATTACGATAAAAACCAATTACCAAAAGGAACAATTACGATAAAATACAATTACAAAAAGAGACAATTACGATAAAATACAATTACAAAAAGAGACAATTACGATAAGAAAACAATTACCCAAGGAACAATTCTATCTAATCTTGTCTTTCTGCGGAAAGCCGTCAGGCTTTAGCGCAGAATCCAGCGGCGTTACGGGCGAAGCCCGTTACTGAAAACAAACGGCTTGAATTCCCAAGCCGTTTTTAATTTCCCCAAAATTGCTTTTGGGTACGGTAAACATAGCTATAAGCTACAAGCTAAAAGCTGCAAGCAAAAAGCTAAGTGCTAAGTGCGCAGTTAAAGGTTCTAAATGCTTCCAGCTTAACGCTTAAAGCTGTGCCTTTTGCCACATGCCTTTTGCCTTTGCTTTTGATTTCGCATATAGCATATAGCCTATAGCGTATAGCATTTTGGCTTGCGCCAAAAACTCCGGATTACTTCCTACTGGGCTGGATACCGATGGTGACTGGTACCGTCCGTTCGTTTTCTGTCCGAAGCCGCAGGGCTCTTGCTTTCCCTGCCTCCTTCCCGAAAGCATAGGCCTCGTGTCTCAACCCTGCAACCCGACCGCTTGGCGTGCCGTTACCGAAGTGTTGCAGAGCTTTAGCTGAAAAGCAACGGGCTTACCTCCGTTTAGAGCCGCATCACGTAATGCGTGAGAGATGTACAAGGCGCAGCTTCTCTGCCGAGAAACAGCCGCAAATGCAGACCTCGGCAGGTCATACAACTGTTTCAGAAAAGCCATGCCCGACGAAAAATCGTCAACCCCTCCCACTCTTTAAGGGGTCTTTTCAGAGCCCAAAAAACAACCCTGTCCCGAAAAAAAATCGGGATTTTTTTTTGCGCCTTTCCGGCGTAAATTCCGTAAAGCATTGCAAATACTGAAAAGACACCGGATTCCGGCTTTCGCCGGAATGACGAGAGAAAACCTTGAAAAGCGGTGTTGACAATTTTCAAATTGTCAGTATAATCTCAAACAGAGGTTGTTGCCGGTCGACAGACGGTCAGCCCTCAGTATAACGGTTCATAGCCGCTGACTTTTGGGAGAAGGGCGGCTATTTTTGTATGTTTTTGGAGTTTCTGCCTAAGGAATAGCCAAGGGAGAAAAACGTGACACACAGGCTTATTATTCCAAGAAATTCACTTGTCGTCATAAGCACCACCCCCTTGCTGTTGGGCTTGAGGGCATAACCGTCCGCCGTCTTTTGAACAA
>JAGHTZ010000021.1 GCA_018065065.1 Candidatus Equadaptatus faecalis
GCTCACGCTGCGTAAGAGCACGCTTTTCTTTTTCAAGGATTTCAAGGATATCGAACTGTTTTCTTGTAAGACTGCCTGCCATATTGAACACCTTCCGTTCAGAATTTATTCATTGCAAACCCTTTTGTGAACGCGACTGCCCTGCATTCGGACAAAATAACCGGCAATGCAGCCTGCTGTTCATAACAACATCGTCACATCACCTAACTTGAACAAGTATACTATATTTTTTCTAAAATGCAATACAAATCAACAATAAGAAAACACTACAAGCATTTTCCTAAATGTCAGGATATTCTGTATAAGACTTTTCAGTATCTGCTACCAAAATATTATGATGCTGTTCTCTGTCCTTTTTCGGCGGAGGGGTCATATAATCTCCGAACAATTGTGTTAACAATTCATCATATCTTGCCGGACAACAAATTTTGATATCTTCGAAATCCAGATAAACTTTTTCGGCAAAAATTTCTTTCCTAAACGGCCACGCATCACATGGATAATCTGCTACATATTCTGCGCTAATATATGGTATCGCCTGATATAATTTTTCCTGCATTTCGAAAAAATATTCGTAAGATTTATCACCGAAATAAAAAATATTGATTATTTTTCCAAGAAATCGCTTCATTCCCTTACCGAAATATTTTTCCCAGTCAAACCAATCAATTGCACAATATTTGTAAATACGATATAACACTTTGAGTTTTTTATAATAAGCTTTATCCGGACATGTACCATCAAGGGGCATAATATCCACACGTATCCCATTAGCAATATCTGCCGGATGATTTTTTAATATTAAAGCAGTATTGATGTTTTGTACCGTGGCCGCATGCAGATTACAAGCAGCATCAGTTTTGTACGTTTGCAGAAAATACGGCGCTTCTAATTCTTTTGCGGCTATTTCACAAAATCTTTCGTAATCCGGACGGGGCATATTTAAATCAATGTCATCATCCCATGGGATAAAACCTTTATGACGCACAGCACCAAGCAACGTACCCCATGCAGCAAAATATGTTATATTATATTTTTCACAAATTTTAATTACCTGTTTCAATATATCCAATTGTACAAGCTGCATTTCTCTAATTTGTTTATTCATAATTCCTTATCTCCTTGTTGCAACATTTAATCCAATTAACTTTATAACGCAGCATTTAACTACTTCACAAGATGATGCATATAACGTTGGTTTTTCGGTAACGGTATCATATAGCTACCGTACATGTATTTTAAGAGCGCATCATATCCTATTGGACAATGAAGTTGTATATCTTCAAAATCAAGCAAAACCACATCTTTTAACCATGCCTTTTTAAGAATGTGCCAGCTGTGATAAATGACAACATATTCTGTGACTGCATATGGTGTTTCTTTGTATAATTTTTCTTGTTTTTCATGAAAAAACGCTCCGTTCTGATTGTGATAAAAATATTTGTTAATAAATTTTCCCAACGTACGTTTAATACCTTTGCCAAAGTAATCATCTTGGTGGAAAAGGTCAATAGCACAATATTTGTAGAATCTGTATTTTATTTTAAAGATTGATCTGTGAAATAAATCTGTATGCTTAATACCATCTAAAGGGTATATGTCTATAAATAATCCAGGTTTTCTGCGATCTGTTGCTGGATATAAATGTGCTGTTTCCAAATTTAACACACGGGCAATATGCATTGTGTAGAAAGGATCTGTACGATTTATTTGTAAAAAATACGGATATTCTAACTCTTGTTTTGCTATTTCGCAAAACCTTTCATACTCCAGACGCGGCATCATTAAATCAACATCATCATCCCAAGGAATAAAACCTTTGTGACGTACCGCGCCAAGCAATGTGCCATATGCTGCAAAATAGGTTATATTATATTTTTCACAAATTTTAATTACCTGTTTCAATATATCCAATTGCACAAGCTGTACTTTTCTAATATCCATCCCTATCTCTCCTTGATAAATTCCATGTAGGATTTTTCTGTGGACAACGCAAAAATATCATGATGTACTGCCCTTTTTTCGATTGGAGGTGGGGTCATATAATCTCCATATAACATTGTCAACAAAATGTCATATTTAGCAGGACAACATAGTTGAGTATCTTCAAAATCAATGTATATTCTCTCATTAAGGAGCTGCTTGGCAAAATAAAATTTCTCTGAATAATCTATAACGATATCAGCTTCCGCATACTTACAAGATTTATACAACATTTCCTGTTTATCAAAGAAAAAACGAGGTGGTTTATTCCCGAAAATTGTATAATTTATCATCTTGCCAATAGAACGCTTAAAAACATCTCCGAAAGAGGGCTCATAATTAAAAAAATCGTAGGCACAGTATTTGTACAAACGGTATTTTTGTTTTATAATTTTTTGCTGTTTTGTATTCGGCGCAGCATCTATTGGGAATACGTCTATAAAAATTCCAGCCTTTAAGGAACGCGGCTTGTGTGTTCCAACAAAAGCTGTTTCAAGGTTTTGAACTTTTGCAAAATGGAGATTATACAATGGGTCTGTTTTGTTAATTTGTAAAAAATAGGGATATTCTAACTCTTGTCTTGCTATTTCGCAAAACCTTTCATACTCCGGACGCGGCATCATTAAATCAACATCATCATCCCATGGAATAAAACCTTTATGACGCACAGCACCAAGCAATGTACCCCATGCGGCAAAATATTCAATATTATGTTTTTCGCACAGAGCGATAACCTTTTTCAGTATATCAAGCTCAACAAGCTGAACTTTCCTCAGCTGCTCATACATAAGGCTTTCATCTCCTTGTTTTTGTCCTAAACTTAGACTATTATAATACGCTGTAGGCAATATTGCCATCATACTCTACTACAGAGGTGCTACTAATGGATATCTTAGTCACAGGCGGAGCCGGATTTATAGGCAGTCACACAGTTGTTGCCCTACAGCAGGCAGGGTATGACGTTATTGTTGCCGACAATTTTTCAAACAGCAAGCCTTCCGTTTTGGAAAATATCAAGAAAATTACAGGTAAGGATTTCAAGTTTTATGAAGCAGACGTAACGGACGATACTTCTGTTGAGAAAATCTTTGCCGAAAATAAAATTGACGGTGTCATTCATTTTGCCGGATACAAAGCAGTAGGCGAATCTGTTGAACTGCCGCTTAAATATTATTCCAACAATCTGCAAAGCACGGTTGTCTTGGCGGAAGCCTGTATAAAACACGGCTGCAACAAATTTGTATTTTCTTCTTCCGCTACCGTGTACGGCGATAATGATATTCCGTTTGTTGAAACAATGGTGTTAAAGCCAACAACTAATCCGTACGGGGAAACAAAAGCAATCAACGAAAGAATTTTAACCGATACAGCAAAAGCAAACAAAGGCTTTAGCGTAACCCTGCTCCGCTATTTTAATCCTGTCGGCGCTCATGAAAGCGGACTTATCGGCGAAGACCCTCAGGGAATACCCAACAATTTAATGCCTTACATTGCAAAGGTTGCCAAAGAAACGCTGAAAGAGCTTTCAATCTTCGGAAATGACTATCCGACGCGCGACGGCACATGCATACGCGATTATATTCACGTTATGGACTTGGCGGAAGGACACGTCGCGGCACTTGCAAAAATGTCGCAGGGTGTTTCTGTCTATAATCTCGGCACAGGCAAAGGCACTTCTGTTATAGAACTTGTAACGGCATTTGAAAAAGCAAACAATCTGACAATACCAAAGAAATTTGCGCCTCGCCGCGCAGGCGACCTTGCGGAATATTACGCCGACGCGGCAAAAGCGCTGCGCGAGCTTGGCTGGAAAACAAAACACACTGTGGAAGATATGTGCAGAGATGCGTGGAGATTTGAGGAAAATAATGCCAAATAAAAAATCGCCTTATCAGCGATTTTTAAATGTTTTTATAAAAAATGCGTGAATATCCGCGCCCAAATGGCTGTTGAAAATATTCTCTTTCATCTGTTTCTTCAGCCTTTTAAAACATTCTCCCGAGTGCAGATGGACAAATTGTGATCCGGACAGTGTTTTCAGCATATTTGTAATCAGCTCGTCTTCGTTTGTACAGTAAGGCGTTTTTCTCAGGTATTTCCAATAAAGTTCGTCTAATTTCGGACGGCTGTAGGTTATCCATGGCTTGGCTCCTGACATGTGCCATATTCTCCCGGATAACTCGGTTTCTTCTGCTGTATAACGCATACTGTTAAATTTTTCTTCAAGTATTATTCTGTCTTTAGCAAATATAAAATTAAGGCAGTCCTGATCAGCAAACGTAATGCATTTGCCGTATTTTGCGTAAAACGTTTCTACCTCTTTCAAGAAATCATATTCTTCTCTCAGTTTCCTTAAGTCAATCAACAGAACACCGGCATTAAAATATTCCCCCGGTTCTATTCCAAGCATTGACCAGATTTTGCCTCTGCGTTTTGGCCATTCCTTCTTCCCTTCAAGATATTCCAGCGAATGAACGTCTCTCACAACACCGACTGCCTTTGTATGCAGATTAATATCCCACAACTCGGCAATATCCATTGTAACTACAATATCGCAATCAAGATATATCATTTTGTCTTCCGAAGAAAGTTCAGGCAGTAAAAGTCTAAATACTGTACCCTTAAATCCATCGGTTGAGAGTTTGCTAATATCTATTCCGCTTTCGTCAAGGTACGAATCAACATTAACAAACTCTATCACCTGTTGAAAATTGCCGGCAAGTTCCGTAAGTTTGCTTCTGTTATATTCTGTTAGTGTTTCGTCGTGAAGAAAATGGACACATATCTGTGATTTTGTATTGGCAAACATGGACGCAATCGTAACAGCGGCATGCTGTGTATATGTGCCTTTTGGATCACAAACTGCCAAAGCAACGTGTATTTTATCCATTATGCTACCCCACTATGCAAATTTATTTTTGTCTGTATAATTATACACGATATGATAATTTTGTGGGAGGATATGCTTATGGCAGATTTCGCAACACCGCAACCAGGCGATAAATTTCTTTGGGTACGGTATCACGGTTTGGGAGATTTACTTGAAGCTATGGCTGACGCTTATCAGGTAAAACGTAAATTTCCTGATATCCGTTTGTCTTTTCTTTCATGTCTGGAATATACCGAGATACTTAAATCACAACCTTATATTGAGGATGTTATATACGGCGGTAAAAGCCCGTTTAAAGTCATGAAACAAACCGCCCAAACAATGAAGAATGGAAATTACAATTGGGTCGCTTCAACTTTCAAAGGTGTTCATATGACTGTTATGGCTTATATGAGCGGCATCCAAAACCGGCTTGGTAGCAGTAAATATCTGCCGTTCTTGGAAACGGCAAACATTTATGATTGGACAAAAGCGCACGGAATAAACTTGTTCCAACGGACTGAAAAATCTCTGTTTGCTTCAGAGGAAAA
>JAGHTZ010000022.1 GCA_018065065.1 Candidatus Equadaptatus faecalis
ATTATTCTTCTTCTGCTTCTTTTTCTGCCTGTGCCTGTGCAATAACTTTCTTTGCAATGTCCTGCGGCACTTCTTCGTAGTGCGAGTATTCCATTGAGAAGCTTCCGCGTCCTGAGGTCATTGAGCGGAGAAGTATCGCGTAGCGGAACATTTCCGAAAGCGGGCACTGCGCTTTGACTATCTGGAGTTTGCCCGCGCTGTCGATACCCATTATGCGTCCGCGTCTGCTGTTAAAGTCGCCCATTACGTCGCCGAGGTAATCTTCGGGAACGACAACTTCAACGTCCATTACCGGTTCCATAAGAACCGCGTTCGCGGCTGCCATGCAGTTTTTGAAGGCGAGCGAGGCCGCAATTTTGAACGCCATTTCAGACGAGTCAACTTCATGGTATGAACCGTCATAGATTTCGCAGCTGAAGTCTGTTGCGGGGAAGCCTGCGAGGAAGCCGCGTTCTGCCGCTTCACGGAGTCCTTTTTCAGCGGCAGGGAGATAGTTCTTCGGAACAGCTCCGCCAACGATTTTGTCTATAAATTCGATGCCTGAGTTGGCTTCGCCCGGGATAAGTCTGAACCATACGTCACCGTACTGTCCGCGTCCGCCTGACTGTTTCTTGTGTTTGCCCTGGGCTTCGGCGCGTTTTTTGATCGTTTCGCGGTAAGGAACTCTCGGCGTCTTGGTGTCGAGTTCGACTTTGTAGCGTTCTTTAATTCTTGAAAGCATTATGTCAAGGTGCATGTCGCCCATGCCTGAAAGTATTGAGTCGTGCGTTTCAGGGTTCTTTTCGTAGGAGAGCGTCGGGTCTTCCTTGAGCATTTTAGAGATTGCCGTTCCGAGTTTGTCTTCGTCAGCGCGGCTCTTTGCAAAAATTGCAACGCTGTAGACAGGTTTCGCAAATTTGATTACAGGGAATTTAAGTTTTTCGCCTTTGGTTCCGAGGGTGTCGCCGGCTGTCGTGCTTTCGAGTTTCGGAATTGCGATAACGTCGCCGAGTATTATTTCCTTAACTTCGGTGCTTTCTTTGCCCTTCATCATACGGAATGAACCGGTGCGTTCTTCAACGTCCTGGTTGACGTTGTACACTGACTGGTCTGCCGTAAGTTTTCCTGAGAACACTTTGACAAATGAAAGTTTTCCGACGTACGGGTCAACCATGACTTTGAATACGAAGCCGAGAAATTTGCCGTTTTCGTCAGGCTCCACCGTTACGACTTCCTCACCGTTGAGAGCCGTTCTGTTGTGCATGTCAAGCGGCGACGGCATGTAATCGACTATTGCGTCCATGAGCTGGGTAACGCCGATGTTTGCCGTTGATGAACCCGGAATAATCGGGAATATTGTTCTGCTGCATACGGCTTTGCGGACAACCTGCCGGATTTCTTCATTGGTAAGCGTTTCACCGTCGAGATAACGCATCATAAGCTCGTCGTCAGCTTCAACGGCGCGTTCGATAAGAGCTTCTCTTGCAGCCTGTACAGCGTCCGCCATATCTGCCGGAGTGTCGCTTTCCGTAAATTCCTTGCTTCCGTCGCCTTTGTAGGTATAGGCTTTGCCCGTAAGAACGTTGACTACGCCCTTGAAATTAAGCTCAGAGCCGATGGGGAGGAAAAGAGGAACAGCGCGGTCGCTGAGGTTTTCCTGAATGTCGGCTACGGTGTCGTCAAAGCTTGTATGTTCGCGGTCGATTTTGCTTACGTAGAAAATTGCAGGCGTACCGAAATCTTCCGCAAACTGCCATACTGCCTGCGTGTGGACTTCAACTCCGGATGCCGCGTTCACAAGAACTACTGAACCGTCCGCCGCACGCATGGAGCTGCGCTGTTCGCCGATGAAGTCTGCAAAACCCGGCGTGTCAAGAACGTAAATGGTTTTGTTTTTGTAAGGAATTGTCGAAAGCGAGGTGTTGATTGAAATTCCGCGCTTCTGCTCTTCGCCGTCATAGTCGGAAACAGTATTTTTGTCTTCGACTTTGCCCATGCGGGTGATAAGTCCGGCATTAAAGAGGAACGCTTCGTTCAGTGACGTTTTTCCTGCGCCTCCGTGTGAAATAAATGCCAATCCTCTGGTGTCTTCAGGCTTGCGTGCTCCCATTTGTACCACTCCTCAGTTTTTGTATGGTAAAAATCAAAAATCCACAAACATAACGAGCCGAAACAGAAATACTTCCGTTCTGCACCTGCTATATAATACTATTTAAGCAGCCTGCAAGTCAAATATTTTGTTTCAGGCAGTTATTTAAGCAGCTTTTCTATCAGCTGCGCAACCTCCGCAGGGTTTGCTGAACCGCGTGTTTCGCGCATTACAAGCCCCTGGAGGAATTTCATCTTTCCGCCTTTTTTGTCTTCGCCGCTGCGTATCGTTTCGGCTACCTCAGGCTGTCCGTCAATAATTTTCCGTACTATCTGCTCAAGCGCGCCGCCCTCGACTCTGCCGACGGAAGCTCCGCTTGCCTTGATTGCCTCTTCAAGCGTGCAGCCCTTTTCAATCATAACAGCGAACACGTCTTTCGCCTGCGTGTTTGAAAGCTCTTTCGCGGCGACTTTGGCAATCAGTCTGCCTGTTTCCGCAGCGTCCACGCCGAATTCACAGATGCAGATTCCCTTTTCGTTGAGAACGCGGCTGATTTCAGTCATAAGCCAGTTTGCGGCTTTGTCCGCAGGTGCGCCCTGCGCGACGCATTTTTCAAAATACTCAGCCATTTCAAGCTGTTCGGTAATTTTGACGCTGTCTTCAAAGGAAAGTCCGTACTGCTCTACGAAGCGGTCACGTTTGTCCCACGGCATTTCCGGCATACTTTCGCGTATTTTCTGAACGTATTCCGGTTTGGCGTTGATAGGGGCAAGGTCCATTTCCAGATAGTAGCGGTAGTCTCTCGCGCTTTCCTTGTTGCGCATTGAGCGCGTTACGCCCGCAACGTCGTCCCAGAGCCTTGTTTCCATGTAAAGCGGTTCTCCCGTGTCAAGAGCTCTGTTCTGACGCGCGATTTCATAATCAAGCGCGCGTTCGATTGATTTAAGGGAGTTGACGTTTTTGATTTCAACGCGTGTTCCGAGGCTTCCGTCAGGATTTGAAAGCGAAACGTTGACGTCAACGCGCAGCGAACCGCTTTCCATTTCGCCGTCAGAAACCTTGAGGTAGCGGGCGAGCTGGCGGATCTGCGTTATGTAGGCGATGGCTTCGGCGGCGGAGTTCATATCCGGCATCGAAACTATTTCCGAAAGAGGAATTCCTCCGCGGTTGTAGTCAACGAGCGAATAGGAAGCGCCGGAGAGACGGCCGTCGCTTGTCGGGTGGACAAGCTTGCCTGCGTCTTCTTCAAGGTGCAGATGATCAAGGCGGACGCGTTTCTTTTTGCCGTCAACGACTATGTCAAGATAACCGCCGGTTGCGATTGCATGCTCGTACTGAGTGACCTGGTATGCCTTCGGAAGGTCAGCGTAGAAGTAATGTTTTCTGTGGAAACGCGTATTGTCGTTTATCGTGCAGTGCAGACCGAGTCCCATTTTGACAGCCAGTTCGACTGCGTGGTCGTTGATAATCGGCAGGGTTCCCGGAATTGCAAGGCATATCTGGCAGACGTTTGAGTTCGGCGTTGCGCCGATATAGTCCGTCGAGCATTCGCAGAAAAGTTTTGTTTTCGTGTTAAGCTGAAGATGTATCTCCAGTCCTATTACAACCTGTCTTGCCATCTTCTAGCACACTCCTTCCATTGACGCGCATTCCGGCGCGCCGAAACCTTTTTCAATCTCAGAGGCTGCCGCAAGCAGGCTGTCGTCGCCGAAACGCGGACCTATGAGCTGTACGTAAGTCGGAAGGCCTTCCTGCGTAAAGCCTGTGTTTATTGACATTGAAGGAAGTCCTGCAAGGTTCGAGATTGACGAGAAAGCGTCGCCGAGATACACGCGGAGAGGCTTGTCGTCAACGTAGCCCTGTTTGTACGGAAGCTGCGGATGAATCGGGCAGATGCACAGGTCAGCTTTTTTGAAAAGCTCCGTAAATTCGTCTGCTATCATCTGGCGGACTCTTGTCGCCGGAATGTAATAGTTGTCAAAATATCCGCGCGACAGTATGCAGGTTCCTATAAGTATTCTGCGGCGCACCTCTTTGCCAAATCCGTTGTTGCGGCTTCTCTTGTACATATCCGTAAGGTTTTTGCCGTCTTCGTGATATCCGTAGCGCATTCCGTCAAAGCACGCCATTTTTGAACTGGCGTCGCCGAGAGCAACCATGTAGTAGCAGGCGACTGCGTGTTTTCTTGCGACGGGAAGGTCAATTTCAAAGACCTCCGCACCCTGCTCTTTGCAGTATGCAGCGGTTTTGTCTATCGCTTCAAGAAGCTCCGGTGCGACGTGCGATTTGTCATAGCCGGAAAGTACCGCAATTTTCTTGCCTTTAAGACTTGCGCCTTCAAGCGCCTTCGTAAATGACGGTCTGTCGTATGCATCGCATGTGCTGTCATAATAATCCGCTTTTGCAAGAACGTTCATTACAAGGGCAAGGTCCTTCGTGTTTCTTGCTATGGGACCCACCTGATCCAGCGATGAAACGTAGCCGACTATTCCGTAGCGGCTTATCTGTCCGTAGGAAGGCTTAAAGCCCTGCACGCCGCAGAAAGCGGCAGGCTGGCGTACTGAGCCGCCGGTATCGCTTCCGAGGGCTATCGGGCAGTAACCGGCGGCGACAGATGCCGCGCTTCCGCCTGAGCTTCCGCCCGGAACACGGGTAATGTCGCGGGGATTAAGCGTTGCACCGAAAATGGAGCTTTCGGTCGTGCTTCCCATGGCGAATTCGTCCATATTCGTTTTGCCGACAAGCACAGCTCCGGCTTCTTTCATAAGCTTTACCGCCGTTGAGTCGTAGTTCGAGACCCAGTTTTCAAGCATTTTGCTGCAGCAGGTCGTCTTTATGCCCTCTGCGCAGAAATTGTCTTTCGCAAGATAGGGAACACCTGCAAGAAGCCCCGGATCTTCGCCGCGCGCCACTTTGGCGTCGACTTCGGCTGCTTCTTTGCGTGCCGTTTCTTCGCAGAGGGTTACAACCGCGTTGATTTTGCCGTCATATTTTTTGATGCGTTCGAGAGAGGCTTCAAGAACCTCCGCCGCTGTCCATTTTTTGCCGCGTACGCCTTCGGCGATTTCAGCGGCGCTGAGTTTGCAGAATTCCATTATTTGGCCTCCCCGCTGATGCCTGTGTCTTCTTCAAGCGAAATAATTTTCGGAACACGGTAGAAATCTCCGTCGCGTATCGGAGACTCTGCGATAAATTCGTCGCGTTTCTCCCATTTTGAGAGAATGTCGGCACGGCGTTCAGGCGCTTTTTTAACGTCCCATTCGAACGGCTTTACGCTCTCGTGGTCAAGCTCCTGCATTTCGTCGCACATGCGCAGTACGGCGTTGACTCTGTCAAGCACCTCCTGATATTCCTCTTCCGGCAGACCGATGCGCGAAAGTCCGGTGACTTCGTGAAGCCGTTCTGCGTCCATAACCATTTTCTTTATCATTAAAACCACTCCTTACCAGGACGATTGGATTGCCTCAAAACTTATATTAACTCAGAACTCATTTAGTTTATTTATAAATTCCTGTTCGTCAAGTATTTTTATTCCAAGTTCTTTAGCTTTCAGATATTTGCTTCCGGGATTTTCGCCGACAACCACAAAATCCGTCTTTTTGCTGACGCTTCCGGCTGTATCGCCGCCGAGCGCCTGTATCTTTGCGGAAGCCTCACCGCGCGTCATCGACGCAAGTTCTCCGGTGAGAACAAATTTAAGCCCGTTCCACGGAAGCGCCGTTTTGTCTGCGGCAGGCTCCGAAATTTCAAAGGTCAGCCCGTAATTTCTGAGCCGCTCTATCATTTCCCTGTTGTGCGGTTCCGAGAAAAACGCCACCATGGACTGCGCTATTACGGGGCCTATACCTTCCGTCGTTTCAAGTTTGCTTTCGTTTTCAAGCGACGCTTTCATAACCGCGTCGAGCGAGCGGAAGCGTTCCGCAATGTCATTCGCCGTTTTTTCGCCGACGTTTCTTATACCGAGAGCGTTTATCAAAGCACCGAGCGGGCGTTTTTTCGAATTTTCTATTGCCTCTGCAAGATTTTGCGCCGATTTTGCGCCCATTCTCTCAAGCATTCCTATTTCAAGCACGGAAAGTGCGTACAAGTCCGCGACGTTCTGTATCATTCCGCTGTCAACGAGCTGTGATACAAGTTTTTCGCCGAGTCCGCGTATGTCCATAGCCTGCCGTGAGCCGAAATGTTCTATTCTTTCCTTAACCTGTGCAGGGCAGGAACCGTTTGTGCATTTTACCGCGGCTTCACCGTTTATTCTCAGTGCCTTTGCGCCGCATACAGGACAGACGTCCGGTATTCTGAAAGGAAGCGCGTTTACTGGACGTTTTGAAAATTCCACCCGCACGACCTCGGGAATAATTTCCCCCGCCTTGTGCACCCAGATGCTGTCGCCTATGCGCACGTCTTTTCTGTCAAGTTCGTCCTGATTGTGGAGGCTCGCTCTCTGAACAATGGTTCCCGCAAGCCTTACAGGCTCAAAAACTGCCGTAGGCGTCAAGGTTCCTGTTCTTCCGACCGTTACCTCTATGTCAAGCACTTTCGCAAGCTTTTCTTCCGGCGGGAATTTGAAAGCTATCGCCCAGCGCGGCGCGTGGCTCGTTTCGCCGAGCTCTTCCCTCAGCCGCAGTTCGTTGAGCTTTACGACAACGCCGTCCGTGTCTATGCGGTGCGAAAACCTTTTTTCTGTCCAGCCGTCAAGATATTCGTTTATTTCGGCAAGACTTCCGCAGAGCTTTTCAGACTCCTGAACGGGAAGCCCCCATACACGCAGTTTGTCAAGCATTCCCTGCTGAGTGGTCACGCCGTAACGCTCCGGCGCAACAATCTGATAAAGATAAATGCTCAGCCTGCGGCGTGCGGTTACGGAAGCGTCAAGCTGTCTGAGGCTGCCTGCCGCCGCGTTTCTCGGATTCGCGAAAAGTGTTTCGTCCCTTTCCTCGCGCTCCGCGTTCAGCAGCGCAAAATCTTCCTTGTCCATGCACACTTCGCCGCGAACCTCTACGATGCCGGGAATTTTTTCGGCAAGCTCGAGAGGAAGCGTCTTTATTGTTTTGAGATTTTCGGTAACGTCTTCGCCGACGCGTCCGTTTCCGCGCGTGGAACCGCTTTTGAAAACGCCGTCCTCGTATATCAGCGAAGCCGAAAGCCCGTCTATCTTCGGCTCGCACAGCACTTCGATATTCTGTCTTTCAAACGAAGCCGCAAGTTTTTCGTAAAATTTCTGCAGTTCATCACGGTCAAGCGCATTGTCGAGACTCATCATCGGGACAGCGTGCTCAACCTTTCCGAAGCCTTCCTTCGCCGCCCCGCCTACGCGCTGTGTCGGCGATGCGGCGGAAACAAGCTCCGGATGTTCTTTTTCGAGCAGTTCAAGCTCTTTTGCAAGCCTGTCGTATTCATAGTCGCTGATTTCCGGGGCGTCCTGCTCGTAATAAAGCCTTGCGTGGCGGTCAAGCTCCGCGCGCAGCTGTTCAGCCCTTTTTCTGAAATCAGCGGTTTCAGTCATAAATTATTCTTTCGGCCTCATGGTAGGGAAGATAATAATGTCACGGATTGACTCCGCATTCGTCAGAAGCATGCAGATGCGGTCAATTCCCATTCCCATTCCGCCCGTAGGGGGCATTCCGTATTCGAGCGCGTTGATAAAATCTTCGTCGAACGGGTGCGACTCATCGTCGCCCGCCGCGCGTTTGCGCTGCTGGTCCTCAAAACGTTTTCTCTGGTCGAGAGGGTCATTCAGTTCGCTGAACGCGTTTGCAATTTCCCAGCCGTTTATGTAAAGCTCGAAGCGCTCCGTCATGTCGGGGTTGTCCGGGCAGCGTTTCGCAAGCGGCGAAATAGCAGTCGGGAACATAGTTACAAAGGTCGGCTGTATAAGCTTGTCTTCAACGTATTCGTCAAAGAACTTCGGGAGAATTTCCCAGCGTGTGTCGGTATCCAGAATTTCAATGTTTCTCGCCTTTGCTTCTTTTCTCGCGTCTTCGTCGGAAATCGTTTCAAAGTCAATTCCTGAATATTCCTTAACAAGTTCGCTCATCGTCGCGCGGCGGAAAGGCGGCGTAAGATCAATTTCTTTGTCCCTGTACATAACCTTTCTTCCGCCGAGTTCGTCGGCGGCGGCAACTATAAGCTGCTCCGTAAGATCCATCATTCCTTCGTAATTGCTGTACGGCCAGTAGACTTCAAGCGACGTAAATTCGGGATTGTGGCGCTGATCCATGCCCTCATTTCTGAACTGGCGGCCTATTTCGTACACACGTCCGAGCATACCGACGACAAGGCGTTTGAGGTGAAGCTCCGTCGCAATGCGCAGATACATGTCAATGTCAAGCGTGTTGTGGTGCGTGATAAACGGACGGGCGTTGGCGCCTCCCGCTATCGGGGAAAGAATCGGCGTTTCGACTTCAAGCGTGCCGTTCTCGTCAAGCACCCTGCGGAAGGTGCGGATAATCTGCGTGCGTTTGCGGAAAACGCCGCGAACCTCCTGATTTGCGATAAGGTCAACGTAACGCTGCCTGTAACGCGTTTCCATGTCGGTAAGTCCGTGCCATTTTTCAGGCATCGGGCGCAGAGCTTTTGAAAGCAAAGAAAACTCCTTGACGGCAAGCGTAAGTTCACCGCGCATGGTGCGGAACGGTGTGCCTACTATGCCGATAAAATCCCCGGCGTCAACCCATTTTTTGAAGAACGTGTAGCGTTCTTCGCCGAGCACGTCAAACTGGAAGCAGAGCTGAATTTTTTCATCTCCGTCCTCAAAACCGGCGAAAGCCGTTTTGCCGTGGCGGCGAAGGATCATAAGGCGTCCGGCTGTGCTGATGTTTGCGTCTTCTGCCCATTCGTTTTCCTTCAGGTAATCGAATTTTTCGCGGACGTACGCGAGATTGTGTTCGACGTTCCAGCTTGTCTGCTTGAACGGGTCATAATTTTCCTCCTCGCGGAGACGGAACAGTTTGTCCTTGCGCTGCTTGAAAACTTCTTCCTCCGAAACCTGATTCTGCTGATTTTGCTGTACGTTTTTCTCGTCTGCCATAAAAAACACCCCGTAAATTTATTTTTGAAAATCTATAAAATTCCTTTTAATCCGCTGAAACGCCGGCGGTTTCTTTCCAGTTCAGTATAACCTCTTTCATTTCAGGCCAGCTGCGCAGAAACGCAACCCGGCGTCTCAATTCCGCAGCACCGCGAAGTCCCCTGAAAACCGCGCCCGTCGCCCTGTGAGCCATAACGAGGGCGTGAGACTCCCCCTCGCGTTTGTAAACCGCGTCGCAGAGCATGCATATCAGTTCTGACTGCGTTTCTGCGGAAGGCTCGCTGTATTTTTTGTCAATATCCGCGCCGAGCCTTGCAAGAGTTTTCGGAATGAGGCACAAATCTTTCAAAACACCGCGCGCGGCAAGAACCGAACTGCAGCCCATACCGAGATATTCCTCAAAATCCTCCGGCGCGTAGCAGTCGCCGCTTGCGGAAATCATTTCAGGAAAACGCTCCGCCGCACTACGCACGATTTCCCTGTCCGCCCTGCCTTCGTAACGCTGAGCCTGCGTTCTGCCGTGGATAAAAAGCTGGTCTGCCCCTGCGTTCAGCAGTTTTTCGCAGAAATTCAGAGTTTCCGCGTCTTCCGCACTGCGCCGTATCTTTGCCCACACGGGAAGCCCCGTATCCTTCAGCGAAGCGATTATTTCCGCCGCCTTTTCAGGTTCCTTAAGCAGTGCTGAACCGCTGCCTTTTTTTGTAACTTTCGGCATCGGACATGCCATATTTATCTCAACAGCGTCAAAACGGCGTATTTCAAGCGCAAGCTCCGCGCCCTTTCCGACGTCCGCCGCATTCGAGCCAAAAAGCTGAAGCACGGCAGGGCTCTGTTCGTCTTCGCCGTAAAGCAGTTCCTTCGTTTTTCTGCCCTTGTAGCACAGCCCGAGCGCGCTCACCATTTCCGTATGCACAAGGCCTGCGCCCAGCTGCTTGTAAAACTGTCTGACGGAATAATAGGTTATTCCCGCAAGAGGCGCCAGCCATATCGGATTGCAGACCTCCACGCCGCCGATTTTTTTCGGCCAGCCAGGAAGCGTAAATCTCCGGCAAGGCAGCTACTATTCGGCATTTCTTTCGTAAATTATCCTCAGTCCGTCAAGCGTAAGCCAAGGGTCGCACTCCGAAACAAGCGACGAATATTTTGTAAAAATGTGCGAATGACCGCCTGTCGCCACAAGCCTGCAATCATAGCCCAGTTCTTTGTTTATCTCGCGTATAAGGGTGTCAACCATGCCTACAGTTCCATAGACTATGCCGGACTGAAGCGCTTCAATCGTGTTTCCGCCGACGTAATGCTGAGGTGCGGCAAGCGAAACCTTCGGAAGCTTTGCCGTTCCTTCAAAAAGCGCTCCCATGCCAAGCTCCATGCCCGGTGAAATAGTGCCGCCGAGATACGCGCCGTCCTTTGAAATAACGTCAAGGGTAATCGCTGTTCCGAGGTCAACTACTATAAGCGGACAGCCGTATTTTTCAATGCCCGCGACGGCGTTGGCAAGGCGGTCTGCACCTATGCCCGTGGGGTTCTTCATAGCTATTTTGAGCCCCCTGACCATACGGGAGGAAACCCTGAGACACTGCACGCCGATATAATTTTCAACGCCCTGAATAAAAATGTCGTCAAGCGGGGGCACAACGCTTGCGTAAACTGCGCCTGTTATCTGCGATCTGTCAATTGAGAACGTGTCAAGCAGACTGTGCATCGTAAAGCCGATTTCGTCCACAGTCTGTTTTTTTGACGTCAGGCGCCAGTGTCTGACAAGCTTCTGCCCGTCATAAACGCCCATAGTCGTATTCGTGTTGCCTACGTCCAGAACAAGAAGCATGCGCTGCCCTCCGTATCTGTTTCAATACTAAGGAAATATTTTACTACATTTATGCCGATAAAACGAGAAAAATGACAAAAAATATCGCAATATTGTGTTATTTGGCAGTTTTTCATTGTGTTGTTTGGCAGTTTTTCATTGTGCTGTTTGGCAGAAAACGAGAATTGCGGCTGAGGCGCAGGCTATAAACAGCCGCATATTTTTTCCGTACCCGGAAACGTCTGCGGCAAACAAGAAAAAGAGAAACGCCGATACGGCGTTCATAACCGCCGAATGGCGGAAAGTCCACGGAACGGCGCAGGAAATTGCGTCTGCAAAGATTTCCCAGCCCTC
>JAGHTZ010000023.1 GCA_018065065.1 Candidatus Equadaptatus faecalis
AGCAAGATTGACAATGAAGTGATTTTAGATATAATCAACATGTAAATATTGTTCGCCACCGAGGGCGGCTTATAAGTACTTGGATTTCCCGTATTGTTCGCCACCGAGGGCGACTAAGAAGTTCTTGGACAGTAAATGCCCCGCTTTTGCGGGGCATCGTTTGGAAGTGATGATATGCGAAACAGTATGTTTTTTGTCATACCGGGGTATGTATACGATATTAAAGATGAGTTTTTTGACAAATTCTCTAATTTCGGCTTAATGCGAAACCATGACAACAGTAATTTTCGCCCGCATTTTTATTGCTTTAAGGATGAAAAAACAGGGCTTCTTTGGATGGTTCCGTTGAGTTCCAATGTTGAAAAATACAGAACAATTCTTAACGAAAAGCTGAGACAGTACAGGTATTATGACGGCATAGTTATAGCAGACGTTTTTGGTACACAGTCAGTATTCTTGGTACAAGATATGTTCCCCATAACGGAAGAATATGTTTTGTGCGTGCATAAGAAAGGCGAAGCGCCTGTGCATATTAAAGAAGCACAACAAAAAGTAATCACCAAGAAGGTTAAAAAAATCCTTGCCTTATGGCGTATAAAAGGTATTAAAAATACTTTAACGGATATTGAAGCACTTGAAAAGAAACTTTTAGCAGAAAATAAACAGTAGTCTGTATGTCATTTGTACATATTTTTACTTAAGGCAGTACGGAATTTCAGCGTTGTACACAGGCCGTGATTTTTCAAAATCCTGCAATCCGCAAACAATTCTGCGACACAATTTTAGAAAATTTGTAATTTTGTGTCGCAGAATTGTTTATATTTACAAACCAAGCAAGGACTTGCAAATATTTTATTCCGAAGACCTCCGGCTAATCCGCGATGCAATCGTATTGTAGCCGAAAATAACAGGCAGTCAAGGTAAGTGCATACCAAAAATTTCAAAAATCAGCCTGTTCCGGAAAAATTCTGCCCAAAACATTTGTGCACAACGCCGCGTAATGTAGTATAATAGACACGCGAGAGGATATTTTTCAAAGGACGGCGGGGCAGATGATAAATCTGACAGAGCGTACGCGTGCGGGTTACGTTTTTCGTGCCTGCCTGATAATGTTCGGTGACATACTTTCTGTCGCCGTGTCTTTTATGTTCGGTCTTTGGATACGCTATGACTTTATGGCGGACAAAATTCCGCACGGCTACCTTGAAGCGGTAACGTACTTCATAATATACGCCTGCATCATTGTAGTGCTTGTCTACCGTGCATTCCGCCTGTATCAGTCAATATGGCGCTACGCCTCGGTGACGGAGGCATACCGCATAGTGCTTGCCTACATGGTGCTTGCGCTGCTCTTTCTGCTCGGCAACAAGGTCGAACAGCTGCGTATCCCGCGTTCAAGCCTGTTTGTAGCCTACATACTCTGCGGCATATTCTGCGTGATGATACGCTTCGGCTACCGCTTCATGCGCTACGTTCTGCGCAGCGAAGCGCACGAAGCGCCGTATCAGACAATGATAATCGGCGGCGGCCAGGCAGCTCGCGAAATAATAAAAGACATTCTGCTCGCGCGGCGCGCGGAATACAAGCTTAAAGTCATCATAGACGACAACCCGTACAAAATAGGGCGCTACCTTGAAGGAATAAAAATCGCCGGAAGCCGCAGGGACATTCCGCGCCTTGTCAAAGCTTATCACATAAACACCATCATCTACGCGATATCCGACGCGACGCCGCAGGACAAAAGCGAAATACTCAACATCTGCAAAGAAACAGGCTGCAAAATACAGGTAGTCCCAAGCCTGTTCAGACTTTATACCGGCGAACTCAGCGTCACCAAACTGCGCGAGGTGCGGATAGAAGACCTGCTCGGCAGGGATGAAATTCAGGTTGACAACGAGGAAATACTTCAGGAATTCTCAGGAAAAACCGTACTCGTCACCGGAGGCGGAGGCAGCATAGGCAGCGAACTGTGCCGCCAGATAGCGAAAACAAACCCGAAGCTTCTCATAATATTCGACATATACGAAAACGGCGCCTATGACGTGCAGCAGGAGCTGAAAATCGCAAATCCCGGGCTTAACGTCAAGGTTCTCATAGGCTCCGTCCGCGACGAAAAGAGAATAAACACCGTCATGCAGCAGTACAGGCCTGACGTCGTCTTCCACGCCGCGGCGCACAAGCACGTGCCTCTCATGGAGGACAGCCCGTGCGAAGCTGTAAAAAACAACGTCCTCGGCACCTACAAAACGGCAAAAGCGGCAATAAACGCCGGGGTAAAACGCTTCCTCCTCATCTCCACAGACAAAGCGGTCAACCCGACGAATGTCATGGGAGCAAGCAAAAGACTCTGCGAAATGATTATACAGTCATTTGCGAAGAAAAATTTGGCAGACAGCAGACAGCAGACAGCAGACAGCGCGGGCGAAGCGAGCAATACAGCCGACAGCGTGCAGCCTGCAGCTTACAGCGACAGTACCGCCGCAGGCGGTACTGTATTCTCCGCCGTTCGCTTTGGCAACGTGCTTGGCAGCAACGGAAGCGTAATACCGCTCTTTAAGAGACAGATAGCCGAAGGGGGACCTGTTACCGTAACGGACAAGAACATCATCCGCTACTTCATGACCATACCGGAAGCAGTGTCACTCATACTTCAGGCTTCGCACTACGCCGAAGGCGGGGAAATATTTGTCCTTGACATGGGAAAACCGGTGCGCATCGACGACATGGCGCGTGACCTCATAAAGCTCTCCGGCTACACGCCCGACAAAGACATAAAAATCGTCTACACAGGGCTCCGCCCGGGCGAAAAACTCTTCGAAGAACTTCTCATGAGCGAAGAAGGAATGCGCAAAACGCGCAACAACCTCATCTACGTCGGCAAACCGATACAATTTGACGAAGCAAAACTCGAAGCGCAGATTGCCGAACTTGATGCCGCAAGCGCCAACGAAAGCGAAAGAATAAAACAGGCAGTCGCGGAAGTAGTTGATACGTATAAAATCAGCAATAAGCAGTAAGCTATAAGCTGCAAGCGAAAAGCAAAGTGCAAAGTACAATTATTATTCATTCTGCATTATGCATTGATTTAAATTGAAGAGGGAATGAAAATGTTTAAGGGAACGAAAATTCAGCCGTTTGAAAAGAAAGTATGGCTCTCAAGCCCCACAATGCACGGGGAAGAGATTAAATACGTAACGGAAGCGTACGAAACAAACTGGATGTCAACGGTCGGCGAAAACATCAACGAGGTCGAGCGCCTTGCCTGCGAATACACAGGCGCAAAATACGCCGTAGGGCTTTCTGCGGGAACGGCAAGCCTTCACCTCTCAATGAGGCTTGCAGGGGAAAAAGCGTACGGCAAGCCTGCTGCCGGACACGGCGCGCTTGAAGGAAAACGCGTATTCTGCTCCGACATGACCTTTGCCGCAACGGTCAACCCCGTTGCTTACGAAGGCGGAATACCCGTGTTCATAGACACAGAGCGCGACTCATGGAACATGGATCCTCAGGCGCTTGAACGCGCGTTTGAAATATATCCGGAAGTAAAAATAGTTGTCATTGCGCATTTATACGGCACGCCGGGCAAAATAGGCGAACTGAAAAAAATAATCGATGCTCACGGCGCGATACTCGTTGAAGACGCTGCTGAATCTCTTGGTGCCACGTACAAAGGAAAACAGACCGGAACCTTCGGCGAATACAACACCATATCGTTCAACGGCAACAAAATCATAACAGGTTCTTCCGGCGGCTGCTTCCTGACGAACGACAAAGAAGCGGTGGACAAAGTCCGCAAATGGTCAACACAGGCGAGAGAAAACGCTCCGTGGTATCAGCACGAGGAGCTCGGCTGCAATTACAGAATGAGCAACGTTATAGCCGGAGTTGTGCGCGGACAATTCCCGCACCTTAACGAACACATAGCGCAGAAAAAGGCGATATACGAACGCTACAAGGAAGGGCTGAAAAATCTCCCTGTTGAAATGAACCCGGTACCTGAAAACTGTGTGCCGAACTACTGGCTTTCATGTCTGCTCATAAAGCCGGAAGCAATGTGCAGACAGACACGCGGGGAAACGGACGTATGCTTCGTGCCTGAAAGCGGAAAAAGCTGCCCGCATGAAATACTTGACGCAATCAGCGGCATAAACGCCGAAGGGCGTCCGATATGGAAACCCATGCACATGCAGCCTGTGTACAAAACACATCCGTTTGTCATGCGCAGCGGAGCAGCGGAAAGCGCAGGGGAAGACATATTCAGCCGCGGACTCTGCATGCCAAGCGACAACAAAATGACGGAAGAACAGCAGGAAAAAATCATTGAAGTAATCAAAAAATGTTTTGATTGACAAATTGAATGATAGCAGGTGTGTAATATTATACTGCATGAACGCGATAAAACTTGTTATAATAGTCTCGTGTTACAGATGATTCTTATCGACAGGAGTGAGACTGTATGTTTAAGAGCGTAAGCGTGAAAAATTTTGGAGCGTTAAAAGAGGTATCTTGGAGAAGATTAAGCAGCATAAATCTTGTTTTGGGAGAAAACGGTACAGGCAAGAGTTTTTTGCTGAAAGCTATGTATGTTGCTTTACGCACGTGTGAGGCATATAAACGCGGCAATGACAAAAGAGATTTTGGCGACATACTGTCAGATAAGTTGTATTGGACATTTCAGGCAGAGAAGATTGGGGATATAGCAACAAAGAGTAAAGATAAAAAAGACAGCCTGAATTTTTGCGCAGCGATAGACGAAAGTACAAAGTTATCATATTCTTTTGGCCGTGATACAGAAAAACAAATTAAAAACATTTCGGGCATTCCGTCTGTAAATAGATCTGCAGAATCGATTTTTCTCCCTGCAAAAGAAGTTGTTTCTTTACAAAAAGTCATAATAAAATCACGGGAACAGGACAGACTGTTCGGTTTTGACAACACCTATTATGATTTAGCCCGTGCTTTGAATAATCCGACGATGCGCGGGCGCTCGTCTGACAGAGTAGCAGATGCCAGGAGCCACCTTGAGGATATGCTTGGCGGCAGACTTGAAAAAGATGAGGATACACAGAGTTGGTATTTTAAGGATCAAAACGCCAAAAAGTTTTTAATCGGTGTTGTTGCCGAAGGAGTAAAAAAAGTTTCGATTTTAGATATATTGCTTGGTAACAGATATTTATCTCCTGAATCTGTCGTTTTTATAGACGAGCCAGAGTCAGCGTTGCACCCTGCGGCGATTTCAAAGTTTATGGATATAATTTACGAGTTGTCGCTCACCGGCATGCAGTTTATTATGGCAACACATTCCTATTTTGTCCTTAAAAAACTTTATCTGCTGGCGACAGAACATCAGTGCAGTATTCCGGTTCTTTCTTTAGGCAGAGAAAGACATGATACGTATGATTTGAAAGACAGTTTGCCGGATAATCCAATTGTAGCTGAGTCAATCAAATTGTACGAACAAGAGGTCGACCTTGTGCTATGAGAGGTGTGCGTACAATAGAAGAATCGGGAATGCATTTTATATGCCCTGAAAATGGTAGTTTCGAAATTGAAAAATATACACAAACGTCAAAAGTTCACCACGTGCGCTCGGTAGAATTTTTGTTGAAGCGCAATGGCGCAGTGTTGTTTATTGAAGCCAAAAGCAGTATTCCCGGAACAGACGGAGAAGGGTTTCAGGAATATATTGCTGCAGTGACAGAAAAATTTATACATTCCCTTGGAATGTACGTTGCTGTATTGTTGAAGAGAAGAAAAGTTACAGGAGAATGGGAATTACCGGATAGTTTAAAGCAAGTTGATTTAAGCACTGTTCAGTGCAAATTTGTCCTTGTTGTGAATGGCGCCAGTCCTAATATATTGTTAAATGTTGAAGATGCTCTTCGGACATCAATGTATCCTGTACAGCAAATTGCAAAGTTTGAAAGCCATCCGATAGCAATAGATGACGTGAAAGCAAGGCAGAAAGGTTTGATTGTATAATATAAGCGAGTGTCTGCATATACAGATACAAAAATATGACGATGAGAAGTGAAATGAAGAATGTCTATAAATGAATTAAAACCAACCACGGAGAATATCGCGGAGTGCTTTGTAAAAGATATAGTTAGAAGACAGGAAGCAGTCCTTGGTTTTGTTGATGTGTTGGATGCTACGTCAAAGCACTCAATTGCAGTAGACGGACGATGGGGAAGCGGCAAAACCTTCTTTGTTAAGCAGACGAAATTGTTGCTTGACATTTGCAACAAACAGGTAAGCAAAGTTGAGTTGTCGGAAAATATCTTGTTTGACCTTAATGGAGTAATATATAAGCATTGCCACCCCAATCCAGGTATAGTTGACGCAGAATGGAAGCCAATGTTTTCAGTATATTACGACGCTTGGACAAATGATAACGATATAGATCCTCTGATATCAATAATTTATTGCATAGCAAAAGGCATCAATGAAGAAAACTGTCTGAAAACAACTCAGGTTAATTATCTCAGATCTGCTGCCGATATAATTAAATGCGTTCAAGGGTGGAGTGTCGGTGAACTGCTCAATGTTTTTAATACAGAAGACCCCTTGTCTGCAATAAAAAGTCAAAAAAGTTTAGAGGAACGAATTAATGAATTTTTGGGAATAATTACAAATGAACGGGGCGAGAAGATAGTTATATTTATAGATGAACTGGACAGATGTAAACCAAGTTTTGCCGTGAAACTGCTTGAAAGAGTGAAACACTATTTTGATAATGAAAGAGTAATTTTTGTTTTTTCCACAAATCTTGAGCAACTTCAGCATACAGTCAAAAAATTCTACGGCATTGATTTTGATGCAACTCGCTATTTAAACAGATTTTTTGATTATGTTTTTGAATTGCCGGAAGCAGATATGGAAAACTATCTTTATACACTGCAAAGAGAAGTAAAGTATGATTATGATTTTATCGGCAGTGAGATAATGAAGATGTATAATTTGACATTGAGAGATGTTGCTCAATATTACAGAATGTTAAAATTTGCTTTTGATCCTGCTCAATTAAAAACGGGATTAAAACCGTGGGCAGAAAAGAAAACTGTGCGTATGGCTGTTTCGGTCTTTTTGCCGATATTGTTTGTTCTGCGTATGACGGATAATAGTGCATATAATGACTTTATAAACGGCAAATCTGCGGAGTATTTTGAAAAGCTTATCTGCTCTAAAAAACTTAAATCACGTGCGCGTACAATATTTTGTGCAGGCAGTATGGGAAATGACAGCGATGAGGATTTAAAAAATATTGTTCGTGATGTGTATTCGGCAGTGTTTATTGAGAGATATGAAGATATAAAAGAACAGTATCTGACTAACTCTTTTGTGTTTACGCAAAATACAAAAGAATGTATATTTGATATTATCTCAGGACTGTCTCTTGATAAGAATATTGCGTTATTGGAATAGAGCGTTCAAGCAAAGAGCCGCGTAGCAAACGAAATTTAATGTTATACAGGAAAAAAGAACATAAATGTTGTCGCGCGTAAGTTTTTATTTACGATACAATGGTTTTAATGCTATCATGGTATTGTGTTTGGGCATGGCTTTTTGTGTTACATGTCAGAAAAAGCGCAAATGCTCTGCCTGCTGTCAAACGACAAAATGACAGCGGAATAGTAGGAGAAGATTATTGAAAAAATCTTTAAAAAATAATAACCTTGGATAATAGATATACGGGACAATACTTTGAACTGTACGACGTAACAGATTTGTAAATGATAGAAGCTACCTATTTGCTGAGTACGTTGTGGGATAAAAATGTTAATTGAATCTGTGGTCGTTAAAATAAGTAGGAGTGGAGGTCTGTTACTATGGGAATAATAAAAGTAACTGAAATGCAGATTAATGAATTTAGAATTTTTAGAGATGTAAATATAAAGTTTGGTAAGATGATAACGGCAATTGCAGGTAGCAACGGAACTGGAAAGTCTACGTTGCTAGCGTTGTTGGGTAACACGATGGAGTATAGACGGACTTCTTCAAAAACAACATATTTCAAACCTAAGCGTTATAGAACAGAGTTTAGTGAAATTATCCATGGTTCCTTAACTTATGACAAACACGGTAGTAATTTGTTAAAAGTCAGTTTTGACGATGGCGACTATAGGATTTGTAGAACCACGTGGCAAACTGATAAGGAAGCTCCTGGCGGTAAGCGTTTTAGAGTTATACCAGAAGTAAAGATTAATACTGAGACAGGGGCTAAAAAAAGCTCAAAGAAGAAAGAGATTCCTGTTGTATATTTAGGACTCTCAAGACTATATCCTATAGGAGAATCTCAAAAAGTTACGCCACATAGTATTACTTTGTCAGATATTGACCAAGAGGGTATCGAATGGATAAAGTCGAAAGCCAAAGATATACTGTACATGTTCAATAACGATAACATAAATGGGGTTACTAAAATAGACCTTGGTGATGTTGAGCATAAGACAGGAATTGGATTTAACACGGAAAATTATGACTATATTACTAATTCAGCTGGGCAGGATAATGTTGGACAGATCCTTTCCGCTCTATGGAAGTTTAAGGCGCTACGAGATGAGCTGATGGAAGAATACCACGGCGGGGTTTTGCTGATAGATGAGATAGATGCAACATTACACCCTGCATCGCAGAAAAAATTGTTAAGTGTGTTGATAGATGCCGCAAGGCACTTTGAGATACAAGTTATTTTTACTGTGCATAGTCTTTCGGTAATAGAAGATTTGATTGAAAAATCACAACATGTCAATGATAACATAGTGTTAAATTATCTGACAAACGCTAATGGAATGTTTGAAGTTTTCTTACAACCAACAATATCTCAGATAAAAAATGAACTTAATGCATCAATTACTCCATATGGACGTCAAATTAAATTATATACTGAGGATGCTGAAGCAAGATGGATGTTGAAAAAACTCTTATCTAAATTTGGGACGGAGTATACAAGTAGCGTTCGCATAGTTGACGATATGTGTTGCGGCAATACATTCCTCATATCGCTATATAAAGTTGATAAACCAGTATTTTCAGATGTTATTACAGTTTTGGATGGAGATAGTGTAGATGATTTGCGTAAAGCAGGGATAGATAACGATAACCCTCATTTTATGGTCTTGCCTATCGAAGGTAAGAGTCCTGAGAGTGTGTTGTTAGATTTTTTGATTGACGAACTTGAGCCCGAGTCAGATTTCTTTGCACAAAGTTGTGTAAGAGAAACTGGTTTTATAAAACAGAATCTTCGTGCTATAAGAGATGACTTAGAAAGAGGTATTTATCCTAAGAGGGATATACTAAAAAAGTGGTTTAACAATACGAAGTCGATAATGGAAGATAGCCATCTATTCGATTTTTGGTATGAGGCACATCAAAACGATGTTGTTAGATTCAAAGAAAAATTCACAAAATGTTTTAATATGTTGGCAAAAAATCTTAGAGTTAGAGTGATAAAGTGATGCACTATACGCCGCTGCGCTATCCCGGAGGAAAAGCAAAATTATACAAATTCTTCTGTGGACTAATTGAAAATAATTTTACTGATGCACCAAACTATGCAGAGCCTTATGCTGGTGGTGCAGGTTTGGCGTTGGCGTTACTCATGACGGGAAAAGTCAAGAAGATATATATAAATGACATTGACAGAGCTATATATGCTTTTTGGTATACACTACTGAATGAAACGGACAGGCTTATTGATAAAATAAAGACAGTAAATGTATCTCTTGAAGAATGGGACAAGCAACACCTTATACAGGGAAATAAAGAAACTGCAGACATTTTCGATTTAGGTTTTTCAACATTTTTCCTAAATCGTACAAACAGGTCAGGTATCATAAAGGGTGGAATGATTGGTGGCAGAGGGCAAAATGGTGTGTGGAAATTGGACGCACGGTTTAACAAGACAAATTTAATAAGCCGTATCAAGGCTATTGCTGACTATAGGCTGTATATTAATATCAGTAACATAGATGCGTTGCAATTTTTGCGTAATATGGGCAATACTGGCACAATGAACACGTTATACTATTTAGACCCGCCATATATAAAGAAGGCCACTGGATTATATTCACACTCTTATGGTGATGCAGACCATATAAAAGTTGCAAAAACAGTAAAAACATTAGACGCTAAGTGGATTGTTTCTTATGATGCAGAGAATATTGTTGAGAAACTTTATTCAGGGTATCGCCAAATCACATATGACTTGGGGTATTCAGCAAGAACTGCGCGAACAGGAAGAGAATTTATGGCATTTTCAGTGGACTTGAAGATACCCGAAGAGATACAACAGGCAAAGAAAAATATCTCTATCCCTAATATGAGCAATATAATTTTCTGCAACTTAAATAATATGATATAAAGCGGGTTGAAATTTAAATTTAGTGAAGGTATGATAAGATGATACAAAAACTTGATTTGTTTGCAAAAATGTATGAAGAAGCAATTAATAAAGGAGATGTTAACATTGCCAGAATACACGAAGAATTGTTCAGTAGAGAACTCGAACATATTTTGTTAAATTACAACCCTAATGATATAGTTGAAAGTTTTATAGATATTATAAAACCTAAAACATTTCCTACTATTTCTGTTAAAAAAAATGAGATATTTTATCGTGCACGCAGGGGGCACGATACAGTAAGTGGCGCTATTGATGATTGTGATGGGACTTTTGTAATGCCACACCATGC
The DNA here is from genome assembly GCA_018065065.1 of Candidatus Equadaptatus faecalis. Classification (NCBI taxonomy): domain Bacteria; kingdom Thermotogati; phylum Synergistota; class Synergistia; order Synergistales; family Synergistaceae; genus Candidatus Equadaptatus; species Candidatus Equadaptatus faecalis. Next base: position 10,695 of record JAGHTZ010000023.1, read on the forward strand.
GCACGATATTGAAAAAGTACCGCCTATGTTAGCACCAGGTGGGCGATTTAATAGGTCTGGTACATCCTTTTTATATATAGCATCTGATGTTCATACGGCTATAGCTGAAGTGCATGCACAGGTTGGCGAAATTTGTAGCATTGGAACATTTTGCTGTAAAAAAGATATAACACTTATTAATTTATCTGATAAAGCGAAATCACCCAAAATAAACTTGTGGTGTAATGTTATATTACAACCTATATATCCAGAGAAATTGCATATATATAAACTGACACAATTTGTTACAGATGTATTTGTCCAGTCCGGAATGAGAGGATTTTATTTTAACAGTGTACAGACAGATACTGGAAAGAATGTGGTTTGTTTTGCTAACGATGTTTTCGAGTTAGAAAAATACAGTGAAAAACTGTATTACATAAAAAAGGTTAGTTATGCTATTGAAGAATATAAAGATTGGACTGAAAAAATAGACGTGAAATTGCTTAATTCGTATAATAGTGAAGAAGATGAAGAAAGAGATAGAAAAATAGATTATTTAGCAACTTTGGTAAAAAACAAATGATATTGGCAGAAACGGAAGAACAGCAGAAAAAAATCATTGAAACTATAAAAGCCTGTTTTGAATAATGGAAAGAAAGATTACTTTTTACGAAAAATATGTGAAGCGGCCGATGGACTTCTGCCTTGCATTAGGTGCAATCATAGGCTTAAGCCCAGTTCTGCTTATCACCGCGTATCTGGTGAAAAAGAAACTCGGCTCTCCCGTATTGTTCAAACAGCCGAGACCGGGCAGAAACGAAAAAATATTCAACCTTTACAAATTCCGCACCATGACGGACGAACGCGATGAAAACGGCAATCTTCTGCCCGACGACGTCAGACTTACGGACTTTGGAAAAAAACTTCGCGCCACCTCGCTTGACGAGCTGCCGGAGCTTATAAACATACTAAAAGGCGACATGGCAGTTGTAGGTCCCCGTCCCCTGCTTGTCAGGGATATGCTCTTTATGACTGACGGACAGAGAAAACGTCACAGTGTGCGTCCGGGGCTTTCGGGGCTTGCGCAGGTAAACGGAAGAAACAACGTTACTTGGGAAGAAAAACTTGCATGGGACTTGAAATATCTTAAAGGCATCACCTTTTGCGGTGACTGGAAAATAATTGGCGTCACTTTCAAAAAGGCGTTTGCGAGAGAAGGCATAAACACGGACGGAATGGACACGGCGGAAGACCTTGGCGACTGCCTGCTTCGTGAGGGTAAAATTACGCAGCAGGAATACGATGAAAAAATGTCTGTTGCCAAAATGATGTTAATGCAATTTGAGAACGGGAGAGTTTAATTTGAAGGATCTCGTTTCCGTAATCATGCCGTCATACAATACGGCAGAATATATCGGAGAGTCTATAAAGTCAGTTTTTGCCCAGACGTATGAAAACTGGGAACTGATAATTGTTGACGATTGTTCGACAGACAGCACGGACGGAATTGTTGCCGGATTTAACAGCGACAAGATACGCTATTTTAAAAACGAAAAAAACAGCGGTGCGGCGGTTTCAAGAAACAAAGCCTTGCGTGAGGCAAAGGGGCGTTGGATTGCGTTTTTGGACAGCGATGACATTTGGGAGCCGCTGAAACTGGAAAAACAGATCAGGTTTATGGAAGAAAACGGATATGCCTGTTCGTTTACTGATTACCGGATATGCTTAAACGGAAAATGGATGCCATATATCAATACAGCCCCAAATATTGTTGGTAAGGTAAGATTGTATAACTATTGCTACTTTTCAACAATTACAGTTATGTATGACAGAGAAAAAATAGGGTTAATTCAAATAGCTGATTTACGTAAGAATAACGATTACGCCATGTGGCTGCAAATAGTCAGTAAATCCAAATTTTACAGATTACCTGAATGTTTGTCGTATTATATCAAACATAATGACTCTGTCTCAGGCGGAAGTAAATACAAGTTAATAAAATGGCATTACATATTGTTTAGAAAAGGCCTCAATAAAGGTAAAGTATGGTCTGCATTGCTTACTGTTAATAATTTATTTTGGGGTGTTATAAAAAAGATTACTTACAAACAAACCACGGAGAGTAAAATCCCAGAATTATTCAATAGATAGAAGGAGAGAAATATAACATGTCACTTTATCAGGATTTGCTGGACAGAAAAGAGAAATTGTCGCTTGTAGGGCTCGGCTATGTAGGTATGCCGATAGCGGTCGCGTTTGCGGAGAAGGTTGACGTAATAGGCTTTGACCTTAACGCAGCGAAGATTGACCTGTACAAACAGGGCTTTGACCCGACGAAAGAGGTTGGAGACGAGGCAATCAAAAAATGCAAGGTCGATTTCACGGCAGACGAAAAACGTCTCCGTGAAGCGAAGTTCCACATCGTTGCCGTCCCCACTCCCGTTGACGATGATCACAAGCCTGACCTTTCACCGGTTGAGGGCGCAAGCCACATTCTCGGAAGAAACCTTACAAAAGGCTCTATCGTTGTCTATGAGTCAACGGTTTATCCGGGAGCAACGGAAGAAATCTGCATACCTATTCTTGAACAGGAATCGGGGCTTAAATGCGGCGTTGATTTCAAAATAGGCTACTCCCCCGAAAGAATAAATCCGGGAGACCCTGTTCACCGCCTTAACAACATCAAAAAGGTTGTTTCCGGAATGGACGCGGAAAGCCTTGAAGAAATCAAGAACGTGTACGATTTGGTAATTGAAGTCGGGACTCATCCGGTTTCAAACATCAAAACGGCAGAGGCAATTAAGGTCGTCGAGAACTCACAGCGCGACATCAACATCGCGTTTATGAACGAAATGGCAATGATTTTCGACATCATGGGAATTGACACCAAAGAAGTGTACGATGGTATGAGAACGAAATGGAACGCGCTCGAATTTACGCCTGGTCTTGTTGGCGGCCACTGCATAGGCGTTGACCCGTATTACATCATTTACAAGGCGGAAAAAATGGGCTACCACAGCAAAGTCGTGCTTGCCGGACGTCAGATAAACGACAGCATGGGCGCTTTTGTCGCAGATTCCGCTCTCCGTCAGATGGCGAAGGTTGGAAAAACACCGAAAACGGCAAAAGTTGTCATTTTCGGTATGACGTTCAAGGGCGACTGCCCGGACATACGCAACAGCAAGGTTGAAGATATAATTAAACGGCTGAAAGAATGCGGCATAGAGCCTGAGGTTGTAGATCCGATTGCAAACGTTGAGGAAACGAAACGCGAATACGGCGTTGACCTCAAGCCGCTTTCGGAAATAAAAGATGCCGACTGCATTATCGTTGCCGTTTCGCACAGGCAGTTTGCGGAAATACCTGTTGAGCAGCTGAAAAGCTACTTTAAACCGGAACTGCCGGATAACGAGAAAATACTGCTTGACGTCCGCGGAATTTACGACGTAGATCAGCTCAGAAAATCAGGAATAACGTTCTGGAGACTGTAGAAGCATTAGGAGAATAAGTATGTTGAAAGTAGTTTCTTTAGTCGGTGCCCGTCCGCAGTTTATTAAAGAGGCCGTGCTGAACAAAGCCATACGCGAAAAAAACGCATGGCAGCATATTCTTGTACATTCAGGACAGCATTATGATTTCAATATGTCAGGCACATTCTTTGACGAGCTTGGAATACCAAAGCCTAATTATTATCTTGGCGTAGGCTCCGGAAGTCATGCAGTACAGACGGCAGACGCTTTAATCAAATTTGAGAACGTGCTGACAAAAGAGAAACCGGATCTTGTGCTTGTGTACGGAGACACAAATACTACCCTTGCAGGTGCTTTGGATGCGGCAAAGCTGCATATTCCTGTTGCCCACGTTGAGGCAGGTCCCCGTACGTACAACAAACTGTTTCCCGAAGAAGTGAACCGCGTACTTACCGACCATATATCGGATTATCTGTTTGCCTGCACTGAACTTAACGTTAAAAACCTTGAAAAAGAGGGAATTACAAACGGGGTGTACAATACGGGAGACGTAATGTACGATTTGTATCTTAAAGTGCAGCCAAAGCTTGACACAAAAGCAGAAATGTCAAAATATAGTCTTGCTGAAAACGGCTACGTGCTTGCTACAATTCACAGGGATTTCAATACTGATGATAAAGCACGTTTTGAGACTATATTAAAAGGCTTGAACACGATTGGAAGAACGCAGAATTTAAAAATTGTGTACCCTATGCATCCGCGGGCAAGGAAAATGGCGGAGCAGTTCGGTTTTGAGGAACTGCTGAAAGAATTAATCGTGACAGAGCCGCTTGGATATCTTGAACTGATGTCGCTTTTGCAGGGCGCAAAGTTTGCTGTTACCGACAGCGGAGGTTTTCAGCGTGAGACCTACTGGGCAAAGAAAAGGGCAATCCTTCTCATGCCGCAGGGCTGGGAAGAAATTACAAGCACCGGCTGGCATCTTCTTGAAAACGGTGTTGTGTCTCTTGATTGGGAAGCCAAAGCGGAAGAGCTTCAAAATGAAATTGAATATCCCTGTGATATTTTCGGTGACGGCAGTGCAGCCGAAAAAATCGCGGATATCATAGTGAAAGAGGTGTAAACTAATGCAGTTTCGTGATTTGAAAAGACAATACGCGGTATTGAAAAATGATATAGACGCAGGGATAAGCGAGGTAATAGAAAACACGTCGTTTATTTCCGGCAAAAAGGTAGCCGAGTTTGAAGAGCAGCTTGCGGCATACGCGGGAAGAAAATACTGTGTGGCGTGCGGAAACGGAACAGACGCTTTGACAATGGCTCTTATGGCGTTGAATATCGGCAAGGGTGACGCTGTTTTTGTCCCTGATTTCACTTTTTTTGCAACCGGCGAAGTCGCCTCGTTCCTCGGTGCAGTGCCTGTATTTGTTGACGTTGATCCCGTTACGTTCAATATGGACGCTGCAAGCCTTAAAAAGGCAGTAGAGGCGGTCGTTAAAGAGGGTAAACTGAAACCGAAGCTTGTTATCCCTGTTGATTTGTTCGGGCTTCCTGCCGATTTTTCTGCGCTTGAAGCAATCGCAAAGGAATACGGAATGTTTGTGCTTGAAGATGCCGCGCAGGGTTTCGGCGGAGAGCGCAGAGGCAAAAAAGCCTGCTCGTTCGGAGACATTTCCGCAACGTCGTTTTTCCCTGCGAAGCCTCTCGGCTGCTACGGAGACGGAGGCGCAGTGTTCACGGACAACGACGGGGTGAACGCGTATCTCCGCTCCATCGCCGTTCACGGCAAAGGCACAATGAAATACGACAACGTGAGAATAGGCTGGAACTCGCGCCTTGACACGATACAGGCTGCAATTCTTCTTCCTAAATTCAAGGCATTCGCTGATTACGAGCTGGACAAAGTCAATGAAGCGGCGAAGAAATATAACGAGCTTTTTGCAGGGCTTGAAAAATTTGTAACTGTGCCTGAAATACCGGAAGGATATCTTTCAAGCTGGGCGCAGTACACGGTTAAGGTCAAAAAACGCAGCGAGCTGCAGACGTTTCTCAAGGAAAAAGGCATACCGTCTATGGTATACTATCCGAAGCCGATGCACGAGCAGAAAGCCTTTGACGGACTTACTCAATATACTGACTGCCCGAATACGGAAAAGCTTTGCACGCAGGTTCTTTCCCTGCCTATGCACCCGTACTTTGAAGACGGCGAAATTGAGTTTGTTGTTAATGCATTAAAAGAATTTTACGAAGTACATCACTAAAACAAAGCGGTGATACAAATGGAAAACAAAGATTATTTCGTTCACGAGTCAAGCTACGTTGACGAAGACGTCATAATAGGAAAAGGCACGAAAATCTGGCACTTCTGCCACATTCAGAAAGGCGCGAGAATCGGTGAAAACTGCTCTTTTGGGCAGAACGTCAACGTTTCAAACAACGTGAAAATCGGAAACAGGGTAAAGGTTCAGAATAACGTTTCGCTTTACGAAGGGCTTGAGATAGAAGACGGTGTTTTCTGCGGCCCTTCCTGCGTTTTCACGAACGACCTTACGCCGCGTGCAGAATATCCGAAAGGACACGAAGGCTATAAAAAAACGCTCATAAAACGCGGCGCGACAATAGGCGCAAACGCGACAATAGTCTGCGGGCACACGCTCGGCGAATACTGCATGGTGGCGGCAGGGGCAGTCGTTACAAAAGACGTGCCCGCATATACGCTTGTCGCCGGCTGCCCTGCAAAAGCAATCGGCAAAGTTGACGAATACGGAAATATTACAATGAGAGTAAAACCCGAAAAAGTCAGTATTTCCAGAGAGAGAGAGAGTTAAAGAACCTCTTTAAAGGAAAGATTTTGCATTATGCGGCTGCCGAAAGGATGGCTGCATAATGAAGTACAACGTTGGAGAAATTTATCCGCAGTTTGATTTTGAAATTACCGGAGCGTCATATACAGGCTGCCCTGTCGATAACACAGTAATGTTTGTGTCAAAGAAAGTCGGGCATCTTGTAGAAAATCTCAAAGGACACAAAAACTGTCTTGTGTTTGCCGAAAACGGGATAGAAATTTCTGAAGAAATACGCAGAAACAACGGTTTTGTTTTCACGGATAACCCTTCACTGGAATATGCGAAGTTTGCAAACATTCTTGCGGAAAGAGAATTTGAAGCCGAGAGAGCAAAAAAATACGAACTTGTTAACGGTTATTACGTCGGCGAAAACGTTGAAATAGGCGAAAATGCATACATAGAGCCTGGATGCGTTATAGGTCACGGCGTTAAAATAGGAAACAGCGCGAGGATATTTGCAGGGGCAATTATCAAGAATGCTGTAATCGGGGATAATTTTTATTGCAACGAGAATGCCGTTATAGGTACGCAGAGTTTTACAATGGCAGATGACGAACAGGGAAATAAGTTACGTATTCCTGCTCTCGGCAAGGTGCTTATCGGCAATAACGTTGAAATCGGTGTCGGCGACAACATTTCGCGAGGAACCTGCGGAAACACTATTTTGGAAGATTTTGTCAAGCTTGACGTTCTTGTTCACGTCGGGCACGACGCGCATCTTCACAAAAACGTTGAAATAACGGCAGGCTGTATAATCGGAGGTTTTGCCGACCTTGCCGAAAAAGCCTATATGGGCATAAATTCGGCGGTGAAAAATCGTAAAAATGTTGGTAAAAATGCTATGGCATGGGTGCGGTTGTTATTCGTGACGTTGAGGACAATAAAACGGTTGTCGGCAACCCGGCGAAGGAACTTATCAAGAAATGACGAATGACTAGTTACGAGTGACTAATGAGGACGAAAAGTGTCACAAAACATTATGTGGTTAACGAGGAGAGGATTCATTTTGAACAAAAAACTTTACGATAACATATATATGATATTTGTGATATATGTTATAGCGTGCGTGAGTATTATTGCGTTTATTGTTTGGGGTTATGCGAATATTTATTATACACCTTGGGATACATATTTTCGAAGTAGTATAGGTGGGATATTAGGTGGTATAGGTGCATTACTTGCTGTCTATATTACGGTAAATAGTAATATCTATATACAAGAGCGAAATCGCAAAGAAGCAGATTTAAGGCTGAAAGAGGAAATTCAAAAAAGAGAATTGGGTGAAAAGAAAATATTAGTGGAAAAGCTTCGTAGAGATATATGTGAATATATTGTACACATAGCTGATTATCATTACGATCAAAACGTTGTTGAGAATATTCATAATATCAGTGATACTACAAGAAATAATAAACTTGTAGCAAATGCATTGTATTTTAGCTTATTAAGCACTTTTGATGATTTAGAAAATGCGGCAAATCTTGTAAGAATAATGAAAAAAATACACAATAATGCTGGACGAATGATAAATGGGGATATGAACTGGATTGATGCCGAGTCAATTAACTTTATGGAGGCGTTTGCAGATTTTTCGAAATGTTTTGTTGCAGATAATATAAAAACATGGAGTTGATATTATTAGTTTAAGAAACAAATGTATGGTTGCCTAATATGAGAAAAATTTATTGTACTGACAAATATAAAGCTTATCAAAAGAATCGACAAAAAGATGAGTTATTGTATAGCAGGAGAAAGCATATAGCTAATAATAAGTACAATCAGTATATTGAAAAGCAAAGATTAGCTGCAAAAATTAAATATAAAGCATCAAAAGTTAAATGTGATGATGAGAAACAAAACCGTGTTAAACTAGATGCACCCGCAAATTTTTCATTAAAGGAAAATACTGCGGAGGTCTTGTTGTTCCTTAGTGGTCTGATTCATTATATAAATACGCGGCAACCAATTTATCTTAACTTAAAAGACGTTAATAACGTAGCAGTGGATACCTTATTAGCCATAGTTGCAATTTTTGATGCCAGGAATATTAGAGATGTAAGAGGTAACTATCCGGATGACAGAAATGCATACAGGTTAATCAAGGATTATGGTTTTTTTGATGCAATACATGCAAAATCTATATTAGATGTACATTCTATGGATAGAAATATATTTTCAATTAAGTCTGGGACGAAGGCTGATTCAGGTATTGTAGATGAGATAGTGGATTTTGTTAATCTTGACAATATAACATACATGATTGTAAAAAAAATGATATATGCAACGCTATTGGAAATTATTGGTAATGCCAACGAGCATGCATATAGTAGTGGTAATATATTTGGTTTGAAAAAAAATTGGTATTTGTGTGTGCATAAAACAGATTCATCGATTTTATTTACTGTTTTGGATAATGGGTTTGGCATAGTTAGAACCATCAAAAGAAAAACATCCGAAAGGGCAAAAGAAATATTTAGCATTGTTAGATATTTTGACAAGATTCAAGATACTGATTTGCTCAAAGCAGCGTTTGTAGAGTCTGGTCGCAGTGAAAGTGGACATAGATACAGAGGCAAAGGACTCCCTACAATTTATAGGAGAAGTATTGTTAATGGTCAATTTACTGATTTTACGGTTATATCAAATAAGGCAATGTTAAACATTGCAATGGATGGAACAATTATTCCAACAAACTTGACTGAGAGTTTTAATGGGACATTATTCTCATGGAAAATAATACTAAATTGAAATAGGTGATAACAATGGTTGAAACAAAAATGATTAACATTGCTAAAGATTATACGGTAACACCTGGCTTTAGACTTAAATCACAGGGGGAGTACTCTGGAGAGGATTTCAGAATTAAGTTTTTGGAACCGATTTTTGAAAAAAATCCAGATTCTTTGGTAGTAGTGAATTTAGATGGAGTAAAAGGGTATGCGATATCATTTTTAGAAGAAGCATTTGGTGGCTTAGCTAGAAAATTTACTGAGATTGATTTTAATGAGCATATTAAAATAATATCTACTGAGGAACCGTATCTTGTTGATGATATCAGAGGATATATTCAAAATGCGAAAAATTGCTAAAACATACATACGCATAGGTTTACCTTTATTAACTATAACTATTTGTGCGGCTATATCATGGCGCAATTTGGAGGGATGTCGTTTTTGGGATATCACCTGTTCCACAATATTGAATATAATCTTTTTAGGTGGTTTTGTGGTATGGTTTACGCATATTAATAATATGTCTGTGCGTAGAATAGAGTTAATGTGTCAAAATATTGAACACCTTAAAACTAAGTATTTACAGATTCAGGACTTGATGTTAAAGGAAAGTTGCGATAGCAATATTAACAGAACAACAACACAAAATGCTGTATACTTATTAAAAAGTGCGTATATATATAAACAATGTCTTTTTGCGTTGATTAGCAAAGAATCAAGTAGTGATATTATTGTACAATATATGGACGATGTTGAGAAACATCATACAGGATTGAGAAATTACATTGACATATATGAGGACATTAAAGATGATAAACGGAGAGAAATTAATAACAAAATTGTTAAACATATTGTAAATATAATTAATGATGTTGATTTTATAAAGTTAAATATGTTCTAAAATACTTACGCATAATTTTTAAATGAGGTGTTTCAAATGAAATACGCATTAATCGGCTGCGGAAGAATAGCAAGAAATCATATCAAAGCGGCGGTGGAAAACGGACTGGAAATAGCTGCTGTCTGTGATGTTATTTCGGAGAAGATGGACGCAATTCTGGAAAACGCCGGACTTGATAAAAATTGCGCCAAGCATTATATAGACTATAAGCAGTTGATTGCCGAAAACGATATAGAGCTTGCAAGCATTGCAACAGAAAGCGGAATCCATGCTGAAATAGCAATCTACTGCATTGAGCACGGAATAAACCTGATTATAGAAAAACCGATGGCGATGAACGTGCGCGACGCGGACAAGATTATAGAACTTGCGGAAAAACATCACGTCAAGGTTTCAGCCTGCCATCAGAACCGTTTCAACGTGGCGATTCAAAAAACAAGAGCAGCTCTTGAAGCCGGACGCTTCGGAAGGTTGTCGCACGGCGGAATTTACGTCCGCTGGAACCGTGACGGCGGATATTACGACCAGGCAAAGTGGCGCGGAACATGGGCGCAGGACGGCGGCTGTCTTATGAACCAGTGCATACACGGCATTGATCTGCTTCGCTGGATGTTCGGCGACGAGGTTGTTTCCGTCTACGGTCAGACGCGTCAGCAGTTCCATGACTATCTTGAAGCGGAAGACATCGGAACAGCGGTTGTTACCTTCAAAAACGGTACAGTTGCCACAATAGAGGGAACTGTCAACGTTTATCCGAAAAACCTCGAAGAAACGCTATACATCTTCGGCGAAAAAGGTACTGTAAAAATCGGCGGCACTTCAACGAACAACATTGACGTTTGGGACTTTGCCGACGAAACGGAAGCGGACGCAGCCAACAAAGGGCTGAAAGAAGCAACGAGCAACGTGTACGGCAACGGACACATCTCGCTCTTTGCGGACGTCATCGACGCCATAAAAAACGACCGCAAGCCTTACGTTGACGCCGTTGCTGGACGCAACGCGCTTGAGGTGGTGCTTGCGATATACAAATCGCAGAAAACAGGTCAGCCTGTAAAATTCCCTGTTGATTTTGCAAGCACGGAAATGAAAACGGAGGATTTGAAATAGAAATGACTAAGGTCTGTCACGTTACGTCAGTGCATAATCGGTATGACCCGCGCATTTTCCATAAGGAGTGTACGTCGCTTGCAAATGCAGGATACGATGTCACATTGCTTGTTGCTGACGGAAAGGCTGACGAAACACGTAACGGAGTAAAGATAACTGCAATAGATTTCAAGCCGAAGAACCGCATTGACAGGATTTTACATTCCGGAGCCAAACTTCTTGACAAAGCTTTGGAAATAGACGCGGAAATATATCATCTTCATGACCCTGAATTGTTGCCTCTTGGTAAAAATTTGAAACGGCATGGCAAAAAAGTAATCTTTGACAGTCATGAGGATGTTGCCGGACAAATTCTTGGAAAAAAATGGATTCCAGCTGCGTTAAGAAAACCGCTGAGTGTAGTCTATTCTGTTTATTCCTCAGCACTGATGAAAAATTTTGATGCCCTAATTGGTGTTACGCCGTCATTGGTGGATAAATTGAAGGCAATTAACCCAATGACAGTTATGGTTACTAATTACCCGATTATTACAGAGAATATTGCTCAAAAAATATGTAAATGCGAAAAACCGACGTTTGTATTTGCAGGTGGTATATCCGAACAGTGGTGCCATGAAATGATTTTAAACGCACTGGAAAATATTGATGTAAAATATCTGCTGATGGGATTGGCGGAAGAATCATATCTGCAAAAACTAAAAACATATCCTGCATGGGACAGGACAGAATATCTTGGAAGTGTACCTCATGAAACTGTTAAAGAAAAGTTGCCTTGTTGTTACGCCGGATTTTCCGTATTGCTTCCTTCAGATAATACAGCCGGAAACACCGGAACGCTTGGCAACAATAAACTGTTTGAACAAATGCAGGCAGGACTTCCTGTAATTTGTACAGATTTTGTGTTGTGGAAACAGATTATTGATAAATATCATTGCGGCATAACAGTTACGCCAACTAATGTTGAAGAAATTGCGAATGCAATACGCCGGCTTCTTGACCATCCGGAAGAAGCAAAACAGATGGGAGAGAACGGGCGCAGGGCTGTAAAGGAAGAATTTAACTGGAATATTGAAGAAAAGAAACTGCTGAAACTGTATGAGGAAATTGCGGGGTAGAATAATGTTTGTTCTTATGGTTTCAAGAGGCTATCCAAGCGAAAAATATTCGCTGCACGGGATTTTTGAATTTGACCAGGCAAAGGCTTTGGCAAAAGTCGGCTGTAAGGTCATTTTTGCCTGTGTTGATTTGCGTTCGCTTCGCCGTTGGCGCAAATGGGGCTATGAACGGCTGATTAAAGTCGGCGTGGTAATTTATGCCATAAATATTTCTCTTATTCAGAATACCAAAACTATTGTGTCATTCTTTGGAAAATTTATGGCGCTAATTGTTATACAGAGGGAAAGACATGTTATATCATAAGTTTACTGATGACACAACTGCATTGAAAATAATACGGCTATTTGCAATAAAATATTTATACGTGTATCTTGCAATAGATATACTAGGTAAGTTGTGGTATTCGGGAACTTCCGGATATCAGATTGATTTTAATATTCACAAAGAGTATGTCGCGAGTGTAGTATTTTTTGTGTTGTCATGGTTGCATATTAGACTCAAAAGTCATAATAAGTTTACTGATACTGTTGTGCATATATTATTTTTGTTGTATTTTATCCCACTTAATAGTGCGTTTGCACTTAACAATTTAAGTTGGGAATTTTTTGTATATAGTTCAGTTTATTTGTTTTTGGTACAGTTTGTGGTTTGTATACCATTTTATAAGACTGCCTCATATAGTACAGAGCCAGAATTTAATTTTGCTGATGCGCAGAGACCAAATAAAAGAAAAAAATTACAACAGTTTTGCGTTTGTATGTGCATAGGATTTGTTTTTATTAAATTTATCTATAACGGTATGTCTTTTACAGTATCCTTATCGGATGTATATATCTTAAGAGAAGCGAATCACCAGCGTGTATTAGCGATGGCAGGAGGAATACTGCCATATATGATAACGGTGTGGCAAAATACCATAATATATGCGGTTTACTTTGGTATGTATTGTGCGTTGAAATACAAGAAAAAAGTAGCCTTGTTGGTCACGCTGTTATGCGTGCTTGCGATGTTTTCTATTGATGGCAGCAAGGCTGTCATATTTTTCGTCGTTGTTGTGTATTTTGTGTATTGGTGTGACAGAAATGGTATGTTAAATCGCTTTGATAAAATGGCAGATATTGGTTTATTGCTTTTTATGGTATTATGCTTGCTTATATATAAAGTGTGTGAAAATTTTTTGCCGTATATATACATTATCCGTCGAGAAATGTATATGCCTGCGTGGATTAATGGCATGTATTATGATTTTTTCTCAACAAATGCAAAATTATTATGGTCTGACCGCACTTTTTTGCTTCAGAGGTTAATAACATCTCCGTATAAAGAAAGTATTCTTGACATAATCAGCAGAGAATATTTTCATGGCGCAGTCCGAACTCCAAATACAGGAATGTTTGCTGATGCATATATGCAGTGTGGGGTACTGGGTGTATTAATATACCCTATTTTGTATCGTTTGATATTTAAATGGGCAGGAAAAATATTTAAAGAATATGGGAACGGAATTGAGGTGCTATTTGGTATTTTTTTAGCTATACAACTGACAAATATCCCATTACTGAATACTGGAATAATTTTAAGTCTCGTTTTTTTTGCATACGTTGCGCATATGTTACCTAACGTTGTCGTATGTAAGCATAAAGATAACAAGAAGAAAGGATAGCAAAAATACATGAAAGTAGTTCATATAATGCAAGACACGGCATTTACCAGAGATATCGTTAGTTTTTATGATGCTTTTTTTGATGTGTACGAACACGGTATTTTGTATTTAACGGAAAAAGGTTCTCCAAGTTTAATTGACAGCACTATACATATTGGACAACAGGAGATTTATGTAGAATCTAAGAAGTATATTAAAGTATTTAACCGTTCATTTCGGTTTCCTCCATCGATATATTGTGCCACACAGTTGGCAAAACTTATTATTAATCTTGATTGTGATTATATTGTTATGCATTCGTTGTTTTGTCCAAACCTTTTCACACAGTTTTTCCTGTCGCTAAATAAGGATTTTTTAAGAAAAATGGTATGGATTGCCTGGGGCGGAGATTTGGATACGTGGAAACCTTGCGGAATAAGAAGTATACTGATAAATGCCTTTAGACGTCTTCGCACGAAATGTAATACTGTTGTCTGTATTTTCCCTCCTGATTGTGACGTGTATAAGACAGCTTTTCCAAATTCACAGGCGCATGTTTTTTATGCACCGTATTGTGGGGCGGCTATACCTGAAGAGTATAAGTCCTATAGGTCGGTATCACGTTTGGAGCAAACAATTAAAGAAAAAGATTACGTGTTTGTGCAGATTGGGCATAGCGCAACACCGGAGCTTAAGCATATCGCAGTATTGGAAAAATTATCAAGATATAAGGAAGAAAATATCAAGTTGTTGATACCCCTTTCTTACGGTGATAAAGACTATGCAGACATGGTGGAAAAGAAAGCAAAAGAAATTTTTGGCAACAAAGCAGTGATACTAAAAGAGTTTATGCCTGCTCGCGAATATTTCGCTCTCACAAAACGTGTTGACATAGCAATATTTAATACATATCGTCAAATAGGATTAGGAAATATTAACAGGTTGTTGTTTAGAAATGTCAAAACTTATATGCCGGAAAATAGCGTAATGTATAATTATTTTACAGAAACCGGAGTGCCAGTTCAGAAATTATCGGATTTAGACAATATCAGTTTTGCGGAATTTTCAAAACCGGTTAAAACAAAGGACGAAGAAGCTTTTATGAAATATATTGATAGTCTTTCTGATAAAGAATTACACGTAAGGCTTTGGCAGAATGTGTATGATGATTTACGTAACAGATTGTCCGAAAATAAAAAGATAAAGGAATAAAATGCCTTCAATCACCAGCGGTATCTATTGGAAGCTCCTTGAGCGCTTCGGCGTATCTGCCGGACAGTTTGTTTTGCAGGTTGTTCTTGCAAGGCTTTTGTGCCCTGCGGATTACGGCGCGCTTGCGATTATGATAATTTTCACCGCGCTGGCAAATATTTTCGTTCAAAGCGGTTTTAATACGGCTCTTATACAGAACAAGGACGTTACTGACGAGGATTATTCCTCAGTGTTTTGGGTTTCGCTTGGAATAGCCTGTGTACTGTATGGTCTGCTTTTTGCTGTTAGCCCGTTAATTTCTGATTTTTACAATATGCCGTTACTGACACGTCCGTTCAGAATTTTGGCTTTAATGCTTATACCAGGTGCCTTAAATTCCGTCCAGCTTGCGAAAATCAGCCGTGAGATGGATTTCAAGAAGGTTTTTTACAGCAACGTTGCCGCTGTTTTTATAAGCGGTGCACTTGGAATTGCAATGGCGTACTGCGGGTTCGGACTGTGGGCGTTGGTTGCGCAGTCCCTTGGTAACGTCGTTGTCGCCTGTATAGTTATGTGGTTTACCGTCAAATGGCGGCCTGTGCTTGTCTGCAATTTCCACCGCATACAAATATTGTTTGCTTATGGCTGGAAGCTGCTTGTTTCAGCTTTGCTTGACACCCTTTATCAAGACTTGCAGGGGCTTGTGATTGGTAAAAAATACAACGCAGAAGCTCTTGCCTATTTCAACAGGGGAAAACAGTTTCCGCAGTTTCTTATGGGTGCCATAAACGGCGCGATTATGAGCGTTATGCTTCCTGCAATGTCCTTACGTCAGGACGAAAAAAGCGCAGTTAAGGCGCTTACGAGAAAGTCAATGACCTTCAGCGCGTTTATCATTTTCCCGCTTATGGCAGGGCTTGCCGGAGTTGCGCGTCCGCTTGTTCAGCTTCTGCTTACCGACAAATGGCTGCCGTGCGTCCCCTATCTGCAAATTTACTGCTTTATATTTGCTTTCTGGCCGGTACATACCTGCAATCTGCAGGCAATAAACGCAGTCGGACGAAGCGATTTGTTTTTGAAGCTTGAAATAATCAAGAAAAGCTACGGAATTGTTGCTTTGACTATTGCCGTGTTATTCTTTGACACGCCTATTTACATTGCTTTAACCGGAGTGATAACAACTATGATAAGCTGCTTTGTCAATGCGTCACCGAATAAAAAACTCATCGGCTATTCATATTTTGAGCAGGTAAAAGATATTGTTCCGATTTTCTCAGCGGCAATGCTGATGTTTTTCTGTGTTCTTGCACTGGGAAAACTGCAATTGAATTTAATTTTTCTGCTGTTTATTCAGACGATTACAGGTATAATTACTTATACATTATTTGCAGCGCTGTTCAGAATACCGGCGCTGTTTGAAATGAAAAACATGGCGATGAGGTATATCAGGAGAGATAAAAGATGACAAATACCAGCTTTTATTCGGAATCGGAGTTGAAAAAATTAGGGCTGAAATGTTATGGCAAAAATGTGCTTATAAGTAGAAAGGCAAGTATTTACGGGGCAGAAGATATTTCCATCGGCAATGATGTAAGAGTAGATGATTTTTGTATTTTGTCCGGTAAAATCGCGTTAGGAAATAATATACATGTTTCTGCATATTCTGCTGTTTTTGCTGGTAATGTAGGAATTGAGATAGATGATTTCGTAACGATATCTTCGCGTGTGATGATATATGCGATAAATGATGATTATTCAGGTCTTTGTCTGACAAATCCCACAATTCCTGCAACATATAGAAATGTAATCAGCGGGAAAGTAATATTCCGAAAGCATGCAATTATAGGCAGCGGCTGTACTGTGTTGCCGGGGGTAACAATTAGTGAAGGTGTTGCGGTGGGCGCTATGTCGTTGGTTAACAAAAACCTTGATGCTTGGGGCATTTATGCAGGGGTTCCGTGCAGATACATAAAACCACGTGAAAAGAAATTACTTGAATTTGAAAAACAGATGAAAGCTGAACGTAACGATGACTAAAGTCCTTGTTACACGCTCCTCAATGCCTGAGTTTGAGGAGTATTGCGAAGAGATTAAGAATCTCTGGGACAGCCATTGGCTGACGAATATGGGTGCAGAGCATAAGGCTTTTCAGGCGGAGCTTGAGAAGTTTTTGGATTGCCCGAATGTTGTGCTTTACACGAACGGACATCTTGCGCTTGAGAATGTTCTTGCCGCGCTGCAGCTGCCGAAAGATGGAGAGGTTATCACCACTCCGTTCACGTTTGTTTCCACAACTCACGCCATTGTCCGTAACGGACTGACGCCTGTTTTCTGCGACGTTAATCCTGACGATTACACGATAGACGCCGGCAAGATTGAAGCGTTGATTACGGACAAAACTGTTGCCATAGTCCCTGTTCACGTTTACGGCAACGTGTGCAACGTTGAGAAAATTCAGGAAATTGCAGACAGACATAATTTGAAGATCGTTTACGATGCAGCTCATGCGTTTGCGGTGAAATACAAGGGCATATCAACTGCCAATTTCGGAGATGCCTCGATGTTCAGTTTCCACGCCACAAAAGTTTTCAATACCATTGAGGGCGGTGCTGTGTGCCTGAAGGACACAAAGCTTGTTGAAACGATGAACGATATGAAAAATTTTGGCATAAGAGGTCCCGAACGCTGTGTGTTTGTCGGCGGCAACGCAAAGATGAACGAGTTTCAGGCGGCTATGGGCATCTGCAATCTCAGGCATTTGGAGCGAGAGATAGGCAAGAGAAAAGTCGTTGTGGAACGCTACAGGGAAAGACTTTCGGGGGTTGACGGTATAAGGCTTTGCAAGCCGCAGGACGGAGTGCAGCCTAATTACGCGTATTTCCCTGCAGTTTTTGACGGGTATAAATATACGCGTGACGAGATTTTTGACAAACTTGCCGCGGAGGATATAGTTGCCAGAAAGTATTTCTATCCGCTGACGAACGCTTTTGAGTGCTACGCGGAACTTCCGACAGCCGGAGCTGAGAAAACGCCTGTTGCGGCGCACGTTGCGGACAGGGTTTTGACTTTGCCGCTTTATGCAGATTTGCCGCTTGAAATTGTTGATAAAATCTGCGATATTATTTTGAATTAGGGGACGTGAGATGAGATGAAGGGTATTATTCTTGCAGGCGGTAAAGGAACAAGACTTTATCCGATGACGAGGGCTGTATCAAAACAGCTGCTGCCTATTTATGACAAGCCGCTTATTTATTATCCCCTTTCTGTTCTGATGCTTGCGGGTATTCGCGAAGTGCTTATTATTTCCACCCCTGATGACATTGACGGTTACAAAAAACTGCTTGGCGATGGCACAGAACTTGGAATGAATTTTGAATATAAAATTCAGGAAACACCGCGCGGCCTTGCAGACGCTTTCATTCTCGGCGAAGAATTTATAGGCGACAACAACGTCTGCCTTATTCTCGGCGACAATGTCTTTTTCGGTCAGGACATGACTAAGGTGCTTAAACAGGCTATGGAAAACAAAACGGGCGCAACAGTTTTCGGTTATCCTGTTAAAGACCCTCGCTCGTTCGGCGTTGTGGAATTCGACAAAGACCACAATGTTGTTTCCATTGAAGAAAAACCAAAGGAACCGAAAAGCAATTATGCTGTTCCCGGGCTGTATTTTTATGACAACAGAGTTATAGAAATCGCAAAGAACGTGAAACCGTCTGCACGCGGTGAAATAGAAATTACGGCTGTCAACAATGCCTATCTTGAAATGGGAGAGCTCAAGGTTACGCTTCTTGGCAGGGGTATGGCATGGCTTGATACAGGCACTCCTGAAGGAATGCTGAAGGCTGCGGAATTTGTCGAAGCTGTTCAGGACAGGCAGGGCTTTTACGTTTCCTGCATAGAGGAAATTGCATGGCGCCGCGGTTTTATTTCAACGGAGCAGCTTGTTAAACTTGGCAGCAAACTAAAAATGACAGACTACGGCAAATATCTGCTGGCAATAGCGAAAGGATAACAAAATGAAACTTCTCATTACCGGTGGTGCCGGATTTATAGGCAGCAACTTTATATTCCATATTCTTGAGAAATACCCCGAATATGACGTCCTCTGCGTGGACAAGCTGACCTACGCGGGCAATCTTTCCACGCTTGCGTCGGTCATGGACAATCCCCGTTTCAAATTCTTCAAAACAGACATCTGCGACAGGGCGGCAATATACAAAATATTTGAAGAAGAAAATCCGGATATTGTCGTCAACTTTGCGGCGGAGTCCCATGTTGACCGCTCAATAGAAAATCCGGGAATATTCCTTGAAACAAACATCATGGGAACGGCAGTTCTCATGGACGCCTGCAGAAAATACGGCATAAAACGCTATCATCAGGTATCAACCGACGAAGTGTACGGAGACCTTCCGCTTGACAGACCTGACCTCTTCTTCACCGAAAAAACGCCCATACACACAAGCTCGCCGTACAGCAGCTCAAAAGCCGCCGCAGACCTGCTTGTACTTGCGTATCACAGAACCTACGGGCTGCCTGTAACAATATCGCGCTGCTCAAACAACTACGGACCTTATCATTTCCCCGAAAAACTTATACCGCTTATGATAGCAAACGCTCTGAACGACAAACCGCTGCCTGTCTACGGCAAAGGAGAAAACGTTCGTGACTGGCTCTACGTTGAAGACCACTGCGAAGCAATAGACCTGATAATACACAAAGGAACAGCCGGCGAAGTTTACAACATCGGCGGACACAACGAAATGAAAAACATAGACATAGTGAAACTTATCTGCAAAGAGCTGAACAAACCTGAAACGCTCATAACCTACGTAACTGACAGAAAAGGCCACGACCTCCGCTACGCTATAGACCCGGCAAAAATACACAGCGAACTCGGCTGGCTGCCGAAAACAAAATTTACCGACGGCATAAAGAAAACGATACAGTGGTACCTGGACAACAAACCGTGGTGGGAAGAGATAATCTCAGGGGAATATCAGAACTACTACGAAAAAATGTACGGGAACAGGTAATTTTGTCCGTATGATAAAGCAGCAGCCGGTTCATGTAGAACCGACTGTTTATAGTCTGTTTTGCGTAAGTAGTGTTGGAAATGAGAGACAGCAGCAAAACATAGGGCAAGCGTATCAAATTTCAAGGCTGTTGCTGTTGAGCAGAAACGGCAGCAATCCTATTGAATTTTTAGCGGCAGTATGCCTGTACTGCGTGATACAAAGGTTGCTAAGAATTATCTGGACGAAACAGAACTGAAACTGCTGAATAATCTTGTATCAGGTTATTTTGACATAGCTGAAGTGAATGCTATAGAGCATAAACCGATGTATATGAGGGATTATATTGCGCAGCTTGACGCCGTGCTTTCATCGGGCGGAAGAAAACTTTTGGACAATGCTATGTAATTGCCCTGACAATTTGCTGCTTATTAAACAGCGTCAACTTGGCTTTGCAAGAGCAATTTTTTCTGCTTCTGCCAGGACGTTCAACTGATATTCCGCAATCTGTTTCAGTGCTTGATACCTTTCTGCCTTGCCCAACCCTGCTTTTATCATTTCTGCGTTGTGCGTCTCAAGGTTTGACAAGACGGTAAGTTCAGATATTGAAGCATAATCCCTAAGAT
The DNA here is from genome assembly GCA_018065065.1 of Candidatus Equadaptatus faecalis. NCBI lineage: Bacteria > Thermotogati > Synergistota > Synergistia > Synergistales > Synergistaceae > Candidatus Equadaptatus > Candidatus Equadaptatus faecalis. The sequence goes on from JAGHTZ010000023.1 coordinate 31,329, forward strand.
TTGATTTTTTAGCAAGTTCTGGATTGCTATCCCTCCATGCTTTAGCAGTACAGTTAAAAATGATTACGTTTAAAAGATCCGCTTCGTCCGCATACATTATCCACTCAAGATTACGGCTGAGCTTGCTTTCGGGTACAATGTATTTTTTGACTGCATCGGTATGTATCAGATAGTTATTTTTGGAAAGAAGTCTTTTAGCGCTCCACTCAATTTTGAGTTTGTCGTTTTCAGCGTCTTTCAATCGCTGATATTCTTTTATCAAGTACAATTTAAACACAGGGCTTATTGCAGAGCCAAATTCAAAAGCAATATCCTTGTGTGCAAACGTTCCGCCGTAACGTCCGTTTTTCACATACATTCCGATTGCGTGCGTCTGTTCAATCCATTCTTTTGCGCTTAACGTAAATGTATGCAGTCCGGCCTGTGTTCTAAAGTGGTCGAATTCGACCACTTTAAAATCAGTATTGTAAATCATCTCCCAAGTTCCAAGAAATTCAAGAGTAGTTCTTGAACGCATCCAGTTTTTTATAACATCGGCAGCTCTGGAAGAATCTGTTCGGGCACGCGCCATATCAGTAAGACTGATATAATCATCAATTACCGTTACGAAAAACTTTTGTACAGTAAGTTGTGTTGTTTTTCCCATTACAGCCTCCTGTTCTGAAACACCTTGCGTTTCATGGTCTCTGCCCTTCATATTTCATATTTTAATTTTAGTCTTTTTCTCTGCATTCTACCATCTGCCTGTCGCAAGCAACCCACTATTTTCCGGAAACTTCTATATTCTACTTCCTACCCGCTGCCCTCTAATCTCTTCGCAGCCTCCAACCGGCAAGCATAAGAGTTGAAAGCGGATAATAAATCATCGGTTTGTCATATACCGGAAGCAGTTGTTTTGACGTTACCATTGTAAGCGGGTAAAGCCTTGTTCCTGCGCCCCCTGCAAGAATTATGCCGTTCATTGCGATACCTCCGTGCGATATACTTTTGGAAATTATACTACAAAGAAGCAAACTATGAGAATTTGTTTAGTAAGTTGTTGTTATGTTTTTGCCTGTATGATAAAGCAGCAGCCGGTTTGTGTAGAACCGGCTGTTTATAGTCTGTTTTTGCGTAAGTGGTGTTGGAAATGAGAGACAGCAGCAAAACATATGGCAAGCGTATCAAATTTCAAGGCTGTTGCTGTTAAGCAGAAAGGGCAGCAATCCTGTTGAATTATTATGGTAATGTTACCGTTTTCATACAATAGGATTATAACATATATAAGTTGACAAACAATACAATAACGATATAATAACAATAGTGAAATGATGGAGGTGCATGATTATGGCGACAACTACGATTAATATCAGAATAGACAGCGATATCAAACCTCAGTTTGAGGAGTTTTGCAAGAATATCGGTATGAGTATGTCGGGCGCTTTTAATGTTTTTGCCCATCAGGCAGTCAGGGAACAGAAAATTCCGTTTAGTATCACTGCCGGTGACAGATTTTATTCTGCGCATAACATTAAGTCTCTTGAAAAGCTTGTTTCCGATGTCAAAAGCGGGAACGCAAAGCTGACAGAGCATGAGCTTATCGAAATTGACTGATGACGACACCGTTGAAATTTACCGCTGCCGTACACACTACGGAGAACATTAGCCATACGGCGGCATAATTACAGAAAATGCTGTTTTGCTGCACAAAACCGCTGTAATGTTGTATAATACTTTCATTCTGAGAACAGGAGCGGTTGTGTTATGGAGAACAACGAACAGTATGAGGAAATATCCCTGCTTGATCTGCTTGCGATTTTTGGGAGGGGCAGAAAGTTTATTGCGTTGACTACGCTGATTTTTATGCTTGCCGGAGCGCTTTGGGTTTTTGTTGTAAAGCCTCCGAAGCTGAAATACAAGAGTACGATTCAGATGCTTGTGGTGTCGCCCTACGTTATTGACAACGAGAGTATGTCACTGAACGTACGCACCGATATGATTGTGGGAATTATCAGAAGCCGTTCGGTTACCGATATGCTTATTGACCGTTTCAAACTTGACGTTGACAAGAAGAGCGGCAAGACAACCCCGCGTGACAGATTGTATGAAAACGGCGGTTATTTTGACGGAAAAACGGAAAATTACAGCTGCCGAGGCGACCAGAACACGGGCGTTGTTACGCTTAACGTTACCGCCGAGAAGCCTGAAGAAGCTCAGGCAATGGCAGAAGCGGCGTACAAAAAAGCTGACGAAATTCTGAAAGAAATGGCGCTGTCTGCCGTTGATACCGCAAACAACGCCAACGACGAGAAGCTGGAGAAGGAAATTCAGGCGAAAATAGCGGAGGTTTCGGAGGCGCAAACCAAAGCGCCGCAGAAGATCAGCGAGCTGCTCGGCATGTATTCGGTGCTTATGGCGCGCGACGAGAGCTACAGGCTTAAGGGCAAGCAGCCTATTACGCTGCAGCTTCTTTCACCTGCGTCGCTTCCCGATGAACCTGCACCCCGCGGAAGGGGAAAAACGCTTGTTTTGTCCACAATGCTCGGCTTTTTCCTCGGAATTGCCGGAGCTTTTATGAAGTACGTATGGAGCACTGTGGAGCCTGAAAAGAAAGCGGAGTTGAAGGCGGCATTCGGGAAGAAATAGTCAGTACCGCAAAAAATAAGCGGCGCGAAAGCGCCGTTTTTATTTTGTTCTTTCGATTGCCGCGAAGGCGTTGTGGTTGTGAATGCTTTCGTGGCTTGTTATTTCCACGCGGAACCATTTTACCCTGCCGTCAGACTGCAGCCTGAGCGCGGTTTCGCGTACGAAGTCTTCAACGAAGCGAGGCGTTTCGTAGGCGTGTTCCGTGACGAATTTTTCGTCCTCGCGTTTGAGCAGGGAGTAAACAGGAGCGGAAGCGCAGTCGTCCGCGATTTCGGCAAGCTCTTCAAGCCAGAGCAGTCCTTCCATGCGGACAGAGATTTTTGCGTGAGCCCTTTGATTGTGCGCGCCGAATTCAGATATTTCCTTCGAGCAGGGGCACAGCGTCTGAACAGGCGCGATAAGTGTCGTTGCTATGTCAAAGCTGCTGCCTTTCAGCGAGGTTTCAACTATCGCATCGTAGCGCACGCGCCCTTTTGCGCCGCTGACAGGCGCCGTTTTTGTTATGAAATACGGAAACGCGAATACGGCGTGAGCTTCGTCTGCGCTGAGTTTTTCTTTAAGCGCGGCAAGCAGGGAGCGCATGTTGTGCAGCGTTATGTTTTTTTCCTGCGCGGCAAGCAGCTCGATAAAGCGGCTCATGTGCGTTCCGCGGTAGTCGTGCGGAAGCAGCACGGAGAGCGAAACTTCGGCAACTGTTTCCTGCGTGCCGTTTTCCCTGTCCATAACGGTAACCGGCCAGGAAATGCCGCTTACCCCGACCTTGTCTATTTCTATGTTTCTTGCATCACGTTCGCTCTGTACGTCTTTCATTTCAAATCTTCTCTCCTGCATGCGACGGATGAGGTTTCCGTTTCCCATATTTTTATTTCAAACAGCCGGCAGTTCGGTTTTTCGAGAGGCTTGTCAAGCGTTTTGAATATCCAGAGCGCTATGTTTTCTGTCGTCGGCTGTTCAAGTATGTCGTTTATATAAGCATGGTCGAGCTTTGAAAGCACGAGTTCTTTTACCGTGCGTTTCACTTCGGCAAAGTCGGTCACCATGTCTTCGTTGTCCGGCGTGCCCTGAAGCGTTACTGCAAGGCGGTAGGTATGTCCGTGCAGTTTTTCGCATTTACCGTGATAGTTGACGAGGTTGTGCGCCGCGTCGAATTTAAATTCCTTTGTTAAAAACATAATTCAGCCTCTTTTCAATGCAGCACAAGCATTAAGCTGTAAGCTATAATACGAGCAATAAGCTATAAGCGCTAAGCCTTAAGCTATAAGCGTTAAGCAATAAGCTATAAGCTACAAGCATTAAGACCATAAGCGCCAAGCTATAAGTATTAAGTTTTTTCTTACTGCGTTCAGCTTACTGCTTACAGCTTATAGCTTTCAGCTAGCAACTTGCAGCCAATAATTCACAGTCCGCCGCTTGTTTTTATTATATTATAAAAATGCTGAATAGATAGTATAATTAAAAAAGAAATTTAAGACTCGTGGCGGAGGGAAGCAGATGATAAGAACGGTGCTTTTTGATTTTGACATGACGCTCGTTGACAGCAGTTACGCGATAGCGCACTGCACCAATCTGCTCGCGGAGCATTTTGGGCTTCGCAGGCTTTCGCGAGAGGAAACGCTTGCCATAATCGGTATCCACATAGAAAAAGCGTGGGCAAACGTCTGGGGCGATTTCAAGCAGGAATGGCTGGATTATTACAGGGCGAATTTCGGCGTTAAAGAGGACGCGCTCATACGGGTTTTTGACAGCACGGTTCCGACACTTGAAAAACTCAGAAGCATGGGCATAAAAACCGGCGTGGCTTCCAACAGGCATTATGCCCTGCGTCCGATAAAAAACCTCGGGCTTGAAAAATATTTGGACAGTATTGTTGGTATCAGGGAAGCGGCGAATCCAAAGCCTGCCCCCGACATTATTCTGAAATCGCTTGCGGAACTGCGTACTCTCAAAGAAGAGGCTGTCTATGTCGGAGATACCGATACGGATATGAAAACGGCAAAAAACGCCGGAGTACGCGCAATAGGCATGACGACCGGAAATTTTACGCGCGGGCAGCTGTTTGAAGCAGGCGCGGATTTTGTGTGCGGCGACCTCGCGGAAATTCTTGAAATAATTGAAAAAGACAATAAATAGTGTGCAATTTATACAGCAGAATACGGAGTCTGACTGATGGTAAGAAAATACGACGTTGAGGAAGCAAACAGGGGAAACAGCATTGCCTACTGGCTTGCCTTAATTCTTATAGTTGCCTGCTGGCTGCTCGCGTTCAAGTGCTACTTCCGCAGCTATGAAAACCAGCATCCGGATATCGCGTGGGCGGCGCCGGGAAGCAACAGGCGCACGGAGCAGGCTGAAGGGCTGTTCCTTTGGGATGAAATGGTGTTGAGTGCTCCTGTCGCCGGCAAGGTCTATTATCCGCATGGAGAAGGTCCCGTGCGTGTGAGTTCAGGACAGACAGTCGCGAAAATTGTGAGTGCTTCCGGTGCTGAGAAATACGTCCGCGCTTTTCAGCAGGGTTATTTTGTCGCGGGTACTGACGGCAGCGAAGGCAAGTGGCGTTATTCGCTGCTGTGGCCTGAGCTTAAAGAAGACCTGCCCGAAATATCTCCCGTTACGCTTCACCATGACGGAGACGCGGTTGAAGAGGGAGCGGCGATAGGCAAAATGATTCCCCAGCCGCAAAATCTGCGCTTCATAGGGCTGATTGACAAAGGCTCCGTGCTGAACAAACAGCTTGAAAAACAGCACCTGCGCCTTATGATGGACAGCGAAGATACTCCGCTTTTGACCGACGTAAGCATTTCGGTTGACAGCGGAAAAAAAGTTAAATTTCTTGTAACCGTTCCATGGTTTGAACCCAGTGTTGTGCTTAACCGCAGGGGTTTTGTCACTGCGGAATCGGGAAGGCTTGAAGGCGCTGTAATTCCGCGCTCAGCCGTTACCGAGAGAAGAAACGTGCAGGGGGTTTATCTGGTGCGCGGCACCAGGGTTTTCTTTAAAGAAATTAAGGGTGAACTGACGGAGGACGGCAAGTTTATAGTGACAGAGGGAGTATTCGCAGGAGACGCCATAGTTGAAGACGCGGAAAAGACCAAGGAAGGAAGAATCCAGATTTGGTAAACATTAAAGAGAATACAGACGCAGTACGCGCGAAAATAGAGGAAGCCGCAAAGAAAGCAGGGCGCTGCGCTTCGGAAATAAAGCTGATGGGTGTTTCAAAATTCCATCCGTTTGAAGCCATGCGCGAAGCGGCGCAGTATGTTGACCTGCTCGGAGAAAACCGCGTGCAGGAGGCTGTTTCAAAGCGGCTGCTTTGGAAGGAATCGCCTTTTGACGCGCCGTGGCACCTCATCGGACAGCTTCAAAAAAACAAGGCAAGGCGCGCATTGGAGACTTTTGACCTCATTGAATCCGTTGACAGTTTTGAGCTTGCCTCGCTGCTGAACAGAATTCTGGAAGAAACGGGCAGGAAATTCCCCGTTTATCTTGAGATAAACATGTCGCACGATGAAAACAAAAGCGGTGCGGAAGCGGAAAACGCGCCGGAAATGCTTGAAAAAATCATGGAAAACTGTCCCCGTCTTTCGGTGGAAGGGCTTATGACCATGGCGCCGCTGAACGGTGACGAAAGGGCGGTGCGCCGCGCTTTTTCGGGGCTCCGCACGCTTGCAGAAGAGCTCAGGATACGAAGCGGACTTCAGCTTCCCGTGCTTTCAATGGGAATGAGCGGAGATTTTGAATACGCCATTGAAGAGGGAAGCACGCTGGTGCGCGTCGGAACCGCTATTTTCGGCGAGAGGGAGTATTAATTTACTCACTTTCGCTTCGCGATACTTAGAAAAGATTAACTTTCGCTTCGTGGCACTTGAGAACAGTCACTTTTGTTTCGCAACACTTATAAACTGGAGGGATTTTGAATGGATAATCTGCTTACTTCTCAGGACGTTTTGCACGCAGGGTTCAAAAAAGCAATACGCGGTTACGACACAAACGAGGTTGACCGTTTCCTTGACGACGTTGTTGACGCGCTGCGGCAGTATGCCGAAAAAATCAGCCGGCTTGAGCGCGAATGCGAAAAGAGCAGGGAAAAGCTTGCCGAGTTTGAGCACGTGCGTTCGGTTATGCACGACACTCTCCTGATGGCGCAGAAAAGCGCGGAAGAAAAAACCGCTGCTGCCCGCGTGGAAGCTGAAAAGATAATCGCGGAAGCAGAAAAGCGCGCCGAAGAAATACGCAGCGGCGCATACAGCGAGAAAAAGGAGCTCTGCGAGGAGCTTGAAAGAATAAAAGAAGTCAGAAAACTTTACATGTCGGAGGCAAGAGGCTTTGTGGCGCGTTTTGACGAGTTGCTCTGCCGCTGTGCTTCTCCGACGCCTGTTTCCGAAGAAGCAGAGAGTTTTATAAAGCAGAACGCTGAAATTACGTCTGAAGAAGAAGCGGTGCAGGAAGAACCGGCGGAGGAAACGGCTGCCGGGGAAATTCAGCCTGCTGAACCTGAAGAAATCAGGGAAACAAGTTTTGAAATTGAAAAAGCGTTTCAGCTGGAAGCGCCGGAAAAAGAAGCAGAGGCCACGCAGCCGGAGGAAGAAGAATTCAGGCTGTTTGATTCCGAAGAGCTTATTATGGCGGATTCGCGCAGTGAAGAAGCGGCGGAAAAAAGCGAGGAAGAAATTTCTGCCGAGCAGCTTGCCGGCGCTGAACAGACTTCGTTTGCCGACGATAATCAGTCAAATCTGTTCGGCAGGGACGCAGAACCGCTGCGTCTGCGCAGAAATATAAACTACGCAAAGACTGACGATTTGGATGATTAGGTGAAGAAAACAGAAACTGCCGAAAAAAAATCTGACGGCGGCTTTCTTGCCGCGCGGCTTGACACGCTTTCCGGCGTAGGCGAAAAACGCAGCCTGCTGCTGGAAAAGCTCGGTTTGCGCACGGTCAGCGACCTCATAGAATTTTTCCCGAGAAAATATGAAGACCGCAGAAACTTTACAGCCGTTTCTGCGCTGCAGGAAGGTACAAAAGCCGTAATTTTCGCTTACGTTTCGTCAATCGAAAGACACAGAATCCCCGGAAAAAAGCTGGATATGGTTACAGCGGTGCTGCAGGACAGCAGCGCGGAGATACGCGCTTTCTGGTTTAACCGCAAGGGGCTTGAATATTTGCTCAGGGAAGGCGACACCGCCGTTTTCTGCGGCGAAATCGTGAGCTACGGCAGCCGTCTGCAGCTTTCCAACCCTGAATTTGAGGTTACAAAAAATCCGAAAAAATCTGTCTTAACAGGCATAATTCCGATTTATCCGTCAACGGAAGGGCTCAAAGCGCACTGGTTCAAAAAGCTTATGTCCGAGGTGCTGGAAAAAGCTCTGCCGCTTACGGAAGAAATTATCCCCGAAAAATTTGCAAAAAAACGTTCACTTATGCCGCGCGCGAATGCCGTAATGCAGCTGCACAGACCTCTTGACGAAGCAGGCTGGCGCGAAGCCCGCCGCAGATTTGCCTACGAAGAGCTTTTTATAGTTCAGGCAGGGCTTGCGCTTCGCAGACACGCGCTCAAAAGCTGCCGTTCGGCAGCAAAAATCATTCCCGGAAAAATTTACGAAGCGTTTTCCGCTTCGCTTCCTTTCAGCCTGACAGGCTCTCAGCAGCAGGCGCTGAAAGAAATATTTGCCGACACGTCTTCGGAAGAGCCGATGTCAAGGCTTCTGCAAGGCGACGTGGGCAGCGGAAAAACTCTTGTTGCTGTCGGTCTTGCCGCTGCCTGCTGTGATTCGGGTGTGCAGTGCGCGGTTATGGCTCCAACAGAAATTCTTGCGGCGCAGCTGTACGCGGAAATGGAAAAACGGCTTTCGCCTCTCGGCGTAAAAACGGCATTTGTAAAGGGCGGACAGAGACTTTCGGAACGCAATGCGATAATCAAAGGCGCGGGAAACGGCGAAATAAACGTTATTGTCGGCACACAGGCTCTGCTGTTTGACAGGGTGAAATTTAAAAATCTCGGCGCGGTTGTCATTGACGAGCAGCAGCGTTTCGGCGTGGAGCAGAGAAAAGCGCTCGTCCGTCAGGGCAAAGCGCCGCATCTGCTGATGATGTCCGCCACCCCGATTCCCCGCAGCCTTGCGATGACGCTGTTTGCCGACCTTGACATATCGCTGCTGACAGACAGGCCTGAAGGCAGGAAGAAAATTGAAACGCGTGTGACCGACCTGAAACAGATGGCAGTTCTGCTGCAGTTCCTGATTGACGAAGCCGCAAAAGGCGGGCGCGTGTACTGGGTGTGCCCGAGAGTTGAAGAAAGCGAAGCTTCAACAGCGGCTTCCGCGAAAAAACGCTTCGCGTTTCTCAAAAAACACCTGGGAAGACTCGGCGTAGGGCTTGTCTACGGCGGAATGAGCGGCGATGAAAAAGAAGAGGAGCTGAAAAAATTCCGCGGCGGAGAGACAAAAATTCTTGCGGGGACAACCGTTGTGGAGGTTGGAATAGACGTTCCCGAAGCTTCCGTAATGGTGGTGGAAGGCGCAGAACGTTTCGGACTTTCGCAGCTTCACCAGCTGAGGGGAAGAACAGGCAGGGGAAACAGACGCGGCGTCTGCATACTGCTTGTTGAAAATCTTGAAAACGGCATACCTGACAGGCTTCAGACGATGCTTGATACGGACGACGGCTTCAAAATAGCGGAAGCCGACCTCGAGCTTCGCGGCAGCGGCGAAATTTCAGGTTTTGCCCAGCACGGGCTGACGGAATTTAAATTTGCCGATTTGAAAAAAGACCTTACGCTTATCCGCGAAACGAGGGAAGACGCCGCGGAGCTTGCGGAAAGCTGCGAAATCGAAAAATATCCCTCCCTGCTTGAGGCGGTAGAGAAACGCTTCCTGCAGAACGGCTGACGACAGATTTGCAAATATGGCGATAAAGGCTTAAAATAGTCGGTGCGTGCAGCACAGCATATGTGCTTTAATCCTAGATTCAAACAGACTACGAGCAGCATAACTCTGAACCATGACAATTAAATGAGGTGAAAGAAATGATATTTGCAATAGGATTGGCGTGCCTCGCAGCAGGTGCGCTGATTGGATTTGCCGCACATCGGGCGGCAGAAAAAAAGAAATACAAGAACGCAAGGACAAGCGCCGAGACGGTACTTGTTGAAACGAAACGCAAAGCGGAACAGACAAAACGCGAAATTGTGGCGGAAGGCAAGGAAGAGGTTCACAGAATGCGTCAGGAGTTTGAGCGCGACACGAAAGATCGCAGAGCGGAAATTCAGCGCGCGGAAAAAAGGCTTGACCAGAAGGAAGAGAACCTTGACAAAAAACTTGACAACGTGAGCCGCAAGGAAGATGAACTCAGAAACCGCGAAATACAGATTCAGGAAAAGGCTAACAAACTCTCAGCCCGCGAAAACGAGCTGGTTGACAAGCTTGAACAGATTGCGAGGCTTACAAGGGAAGAAGCCAAGGCGCAGCTGCTGGCACAGGTTGAAACCGAAGCACAGCACCAGATAGGTATTCGCCTTAAGGTTCTTGAAGAAAAAGCAAAGCGCGAAGCGGATAAAAAAGCACAGGACATAATTGCCACAGCCATCCAGCGCTGCGGTGTTGAATTTACATCAGACGCGGTTGTAACCGCCGTTGCCATTCCCTCTGACGAAATGAAGGGGCGCATAATAGGCCGCGAAGGGCGCAACATAAGAACGTTTGAAACGCTTACCGGAGTTGACCTCATAGTTGACGACAGCCCCGAAGTTGTTACGCTCAGCAGCTTCGATCCTGTGCGCCGCGAAGTGGCGAGAGTCTCGCTTGAAAGACTTATTGCTGACGGGCGCATTCATCCCACGCGTATTGAAGAAATCATAGCCAAGGCAGAAAAAGACGTTCAGGAACAGGTGCTTGAAACAGCCGACGCCGCCCTTATGGAAGTGGGCGTCAAAAACATGAACGACAACCTTGCCGAAATACTCGGACAGCTTCGTTTCCGCACGAGCTACGGACAGAACGCGCTTCACCACAGCCTTGAAGTTGCCCATCTGTCGGGCATACTTGCCGCAGAACTCGGAGTTGATCAGGCACTTGCAGCACGCGCAGGCCTGCTTCACGACATCGGCAAAGCTGTGGATTTCAAAATTGAAGGTCCCCATGCGCAGATCGGCGCAAACCTTGCGAAACGCTACGGCGAAGACCCTGTTGTTATCAACGCCATAGCAGCGCACCATGAGGAAGAAGAAGCAAAGACAATCTATGCCGTAATAGTCGCGGCGGCTGACGCTATAAGCGCCGCGCGTCCTGGCGCCCGCAGGGAAAGCCTTGAAGCCTACGTCAAGAGACTTGAACAGCTTGAAGAAATCGCGAAAGGCTTTGAAGGTGTCGGCAAGGCGTTTGCAATTCAGGCAGGGCGCGAAGTCAGAGTCGTTGTCGAACCTTCCGTAACCGATGACGGCGCAATGCAGAAACTTGCATACGACATAGCGCGCCGCATAGAAGCGGAAATGCGTTATCCGGGGCAGATCAAGGTAACGCTTGTCCGCGAAACGAGAGCTGTTGACTACGCCAAGTAGGTGAGCCGGTTGAGAATACTTTTTATCGGCGACATTGACGGACGTCCGGGAAGAGAAGCCTGCAAACAGGCGATTCCCAAGCTTCGCGAACAGTTCGGCGGCTTTGACTTTGTAATCGCCGACGGCGAAAACGCGGCAGGAGGCTTCGGACTGACTGAAAAAGTCATGAACGAGCTCTTTGACGCCGGAATAGATGTCCTGACTAACGGCAACCACGTGTGGGACAAAAAAGACTTTGTCCCCGTGCTTGACGGTGAGCCGCGTATACTGCGACCCGCAAACCATCCTGAAGGCACCCCCGGCAGAGGCTTTGCGGTGTATGAAAAAAACGGCGAAAAGCTGGCGGTAATGTGCCTGCTCGGCAGAGCCTTCATGCCGCCGCTTGACTGCCCGTTCAAATGCGCGGACGAACTGCTTGCCAAAAACGGCGTTTCTGCGGTTTTCGTTGATTTCCACGGCGAAGCAACGTCGGAAAAATACGCGTTCGGACGCTACGTTGACGGGCGCGTTTCGGCAGTTGCAGGAACTCACACGCACGTGCAGACGGCAGACGAACAGGTATTTGCCGGAGGCACGGCTTACATTACGGACGCAGGAATGACAGGCGGACACGGAGGAATAATAGGCATGAGCTATGAATCGGTACTGCCGAAATTCCTTTACGGGATTCCCTGCAAATTCGAAGTCTGTGACACAAACGTCCGTTTTCAGGCAGTTGTCATAGACATCGACGGCGAAACGGGCAGGGCAATGAATATAACGCGCGTTGACCTGCCGTGCGAAGCTGAATAAGCAGAACCATTAATGACCGGACAATCGTCCGGTCATTTTTTGATTCAGTATATTTATCACCTGCTTAAATTGGGTGATAAATTGGGTGATAAATTATTGTTTAACTTGCCGGTACCATAACAACCGTTATTTTTATCTCTTTAGCAAAACAGACAAAAACTTTCTAAACGCAAGCAATATTAAATATTAACTTATCACAATCAAACATTTTCGGCAAAAACAGCTTAATAACATAGAATTGTTAAACTTGCCGTAAAACAGAAAATGTGGTATAAACTCTCTTCGTTATTTTGAATGCTGAAAGGACGTGCACTCATGTCGGAAAAGAGAGAACAGTGGGGCAGTAAATTCGGAATGCTTATGGCGGCGGCAGGGTCAGCCATAGGTCTTGGCAATATATGGCGCTTCCCCTACATAACAGGCAAGTACGGGGGCGCGGTATTTGTTTTAACGTACCTCATCGTTGTATGCTTAATCGGGCTTTCGCTTATGATGGCGGAACAGGCGATAGGTCGCGCCGGAAAATCAGACGCTGTAGGCAGCCTACTCAAGCTCGGCGGAAAAAAATGGTCGATAGTCGGCTGGATGGGCTTTATCGTTGCCTTTGTCATACTTTCCTACTATGCGGTTATTGCCGGTTGGACACTCGCCTATTTCTGCGCGTCAGTTGACGTGTTCGGCAGCCTTTTGCAGGGTGCGGCGCAAGGCAGAGCGGCTGATTTGTTCGGCAGCTTTGTAGCTAACCAGTACTACTGCATAGCATTTTTCCTTGTGGTAATGTTTGTCACCTCGTCAATAGTTTACAGAGGCATTGCGGAAGGCGTTGAAGCAAGCTGCAAAATTCTCATGCCGACACTCTTTGTCATACTTCTTCTGCTTGTTGTCCGCGCAGTCACCCTTCCGGGAGCTTCAAAAGGCATCAGCTTCTACCTCAAGCCCGACTTCACAAAACTCACGGCAGAGGGCATACTTGCCGCAATCGGACAGGCATTCTATTCACTCTCGCTTGCGATGGGAATAATGATCGTCTACGGCAGCTATTTTACGAAAGACACAAGCATACCGCATTCGGCATGCACAATATCGCTGCTCGACACCTCGGTGGCGTTCCTCGCCGGACTTGTAATATTTCCGAGCGCCCTTGCTTTCGGCATAGAGCCGAACGCGGGAGTTGCCCTCACCTTCATCACGCTTCCCAGCGTATTTGCGCAGATGCCGGCAGGAATGCTTTTCTCGGCGGGCTTCTTTATGCTTCTGTTTATTGCGGCTCTTACCTCGTGCATTTCGCTCTTTGAAGTTGCCGTCGCTTTCGGCATAGACCATCTCGGCTTTGAACGCAAAAAATCAACAGTCGTTATGGCAATCCTCATCACGCTGCTCGGAATACCCTCAGCCCTTTCCGTCGGCGGACATTTCCCGAAAATCTGCGGCATGGACTGCCTTGATTTCTTTGACTACGTTACAAACAACCTGATAATGCCGATAGGCGGCATACTCCTCACAATCTTTGCCGGCTGGGTATGGACGGAAGGCGCCAAAGCAGAACTCACCAACCACGGCAAATACGACTTCAAGCTGTACAAGGTGTGGCTCTTTATCTGCCGCATAGTAGCGCCGATAGCGATATTCGTAATCCTTGCCGCGGACATCTACGGAAAATTCTTTAAGAAATAGCGGACAGCGCAAAGTTAAAAAATTCAAAATGCAAAATCAAAACGGTTTGGAATTGCTCCAAACCGTTTTAATTTGTAAAAAACCGCAGAGTTGAGCTAAACTTGCAGTGCGTTCTTCATTTTTCATTAGTCATTGCTTCTCTAATCCGTCATTCTGCGGAAGTCCGAAGGACTTAGCGCCGAACCCAGCGTCGTTGGTTCTTCTTTCAAAGCCTTAAAAAGTCACTGGATCCTGCGCTGCTCCTGACGGAGCCCGCAGGATACCCCTCCGGGGCACGCGAGACAAAGATTTTTTGCTTACGGTTTTCAGCTGTCGGCTTAATGCTTACTGCTTATTCTTCACTTTGCACTTTACACTTCATTTAGATTTTGCTTTTGCTTGCAGCATATAGCTTACAGCATACAGCGTTACTACACGTACTTTCTTTCCACCCGCTTTGATATATTGCACACAATTTCATACCCGATTGTGCCTATTTCATGCGCCATATCGTCCGCCGTATATCCTTTGCCCAGCAATATAACCTCATCGCCGCGCTGAACGCCCGGAATATCAGAAACGTCAACAGTCAGCTGATCCATGCAGACGCGTCCGGCAAGAGGAGCTTTTCTGCCGCGGATAATGACGCAGCCCTTGTTTGAAAGCGCGCGGCTGTAACCGTCCGCATAGCCTGTCGGAATTGTCGCTATCCGCGTTTCTTTCTCTGCCTTGAAAGTTCTTCCGTAGCCGATAGTTTCTCCCTCATGCACGGTCTTAACCATCGAAACTACAGATTTCCATTCAAGCGCGGGGCGTATTCCCTCAGGCAGAATATTTGCGTAATCCGGCTTCAGCCCGTAAAGAATTATGCCGAGCCTCGCAAGACTGCCGTACGGCTTCTGCCGCAATGCGCCCGCGGAATTCATACAGTGGACGTAAGGCAGCTTCAAATCAGCGGCCTGTTCGCAAACTGCGCGGAATTTTGCCAGCTGTCCCTCGGTGAAGCTCTGTTCCGAAGGTGTATCTGCGACGCAAAGATGGGTAAAAAGTCCCGTCAGATTAAAACGCTTCGCGTATTTTCTGATTATTTCGCCGCAAAGCTCAGGGTTGTCTGCGTCAAGACCTATGCGGTTCATGCCGGTATCAAGCGCGAAATGCGCGGTAATGCCCTTGTCCGCAAGAGCCTCTGCATAATCTTCGTCAAGCAGCGCCTGTGTGATATTGTAATTTACAAGACGGTCGGCCTCCTCCGGCGGAGTATAGCCGAGAATAAGAAGCTGCCCGGAAATTCCGGCATTGCGCAGATTAAGCGCTTCGTTAAGATTTGAAACGGCGAAATTGCGGCAGCCTGCAGCCTGCAAAGCCGAAGCTGTCTGCGCGTCGCCGTGTCCGTACGCGTCAGCCTTGACGACTGCCATAATTTCATAGCCGTCAGAAAGTTTTTTAATTTCCTTTTTGTAAATTTTGTAATTGCTGACAACAGTATCGAGATTTATCTCAGTCCAACAGCGTCTCACAGCGTTTCCCCCTGTCCGCAGGTTTTGCCGAAAGAAATTATATACCCAAAACAACACAAATGGGATAGAGAGCAAAACTGCGTGAATTATGCAGGTTAGTTTTATTATTGGCTCCTGCTGTTTTTTTGTCAAATTGCGCCGTTTAATGGTATACTTAACGGCAGAGCCAGCACGCGTACGGGTGCAGTTTTTGTTGTGCAGACGCGTCGCCGCGGAAGTCTGAGAGGGGTGAACGTTTTGGGCAGAATCGCGCTTATAGCCGGTGAGGGTATGCTTCCTGTTTCCATCGCAAAACAGCTTTCGGAACAGGGTGATGCCCCTGTGCTTTACAATCTGAGGCATGATTTTGAAGAGCTCAGGGCGTTTGTCTGTGAGGTCGTTGACATTCAGAAGCCTAATCTCGGCGCCGCGATAAAGAGCATGAAAAAACTGGGCGTTGACAGGATAATTATGGCGGGGCGCGTGCCGAAGTCGCTTATGTTCAAACCAGCCCTGCTTGATTTCACTTCGCAGAAATTTCTTGCCGGTCTTCTGTTCCGCGATGACCATTCCCTGCTCGGCGCTATTGTCGATTTCTTTGAGAAGCAGGGTTTCAAGGTAATAAGCTACAAGGACATTGTTCCGCAGCTGGTTGCGCATGAGGGTTTTATTGCAGGGCGCGAGCCTTCGGAGAGCGAACTTGAGGACGTCAAATACGGCGTTGAAATATGCAGCAGCCTTGTTCCTCTTTCATTCGGGCAGTCTGTTGTTGTGAACAAAGGGGCGGTTATTGCCGTTGAGGCTATAGAGGGTACGGATAAAATGATTCTCCGCGCGGGAGAGCTGACAAAGGGCGGCGTTGTCGCAAAGCTGATGCGCCTTGACCAGGACGAGAGATACGATATTCCTACGGTTGGTCCCCAAACGCTTGAAAACATGGCGGGCGCTGGTCTCACCTGTCTTGCAGTTCACGCGGGGCATACGATGATTATGGATTTTGACAAGTTTGAGGAAATTGCCAAACGCGAAAAGATTTCCGTTATCGGGGTTGTAGGATGAAGTCAGTTTTTTTGAGTTCTGCGGAAGCTTCAGGCGACCATTACATGGCGGAGATCGTCAAAGCGCTGCGCTTCGGCGGCTTTGACGGCGAGCTGTGGGGCATGGGAGCCGCAGAATCGCGCGCGGCAGACGTTGACGTGCTGTGGCGCGGCGAACAGCTTCAGCTGTTCGGGCTTACCGAGGTTTTTTCTTCGGTGCCGCGGGTTTTAAGACTGCTTAAGGAAACGGCGGATACGATAGTGCGCCGCAATCCGGACGCGGTGGTTGTCGTTGACAGTCCCGATTATCATCTGCGGCTGCTTGCGAAGCTGCGCAAATACGGCTACACAGGGCCTGTATTCTACGTTTCGCCGCCTACGGTGTGGGCATGGAGAAGCGGACGCGTCAAATATCTGAAAAAATACGTGACGGAATGTTTTCCGCTGTACAAATTTGAGCATGATTATTTCGCGTCGCACGGCTGCAGTTCATATTGGGACGGTGCTCCGCTGCTTGAGGAGTTTGTAAAGCGCGGGGAGACGAAAATCCCCGGCGAGTTCGCCGGCAACGACAGGATAGTCGCGTTTATGCCGGGTTCACGCCGCAGCGAGGTTACAAAGCTGGTTCCCGTTATGGAACAGGCTGCGGAAATTTTGTCAGCGCGCGGCTGGCAGCCGGTTTTTTCCGTTGCGCAGGGGCTTAACCCAGAGGCAAAGGCGCAGCTTGTAAAGACTTTGGACGAAAAACGGCTGAGGCATTTTGACGGTTCCGGACGGGAGCTGCTTGCAGCGGCGCAGTGCTCCGTAAGCGCAAGCGGGACAATTACCGTTGAGTCGCTGCTGCTTGAAAAGTATATGGTTTCTGTTTACAAAATGAACGCGCTGTCAGGCTTTATCGCAAATCTTATTGTAAAGCCGGGACTGCCTGCAGGCTGTTTTTCAATGACGAACATCATAGCGCAGGAAGAAATTTTCCCTGAGCTTTTCCAAAACGAGTGCACCCAGGAAGCCGTTGCGGACAAGGCTCTTGCGTGGCTTGAGGGAAGCGCGGAATTCCGCGCGGAGGTGCTTGACAAACTGAAACAAACAAAGGCGAAGCTTGGCACCACCGGAGTTTATGAGCGCTGGGCAAAACGCATTATGGAGAGGATAGCATGCTGAAACTGGCAAACAAAGAGTCCTGGAGCTCTTACATACGGCTTCTGAAATACTGTGCGCCCTACAAAAAACGGCTTGTGCTTGCCATAATTTCAATGGTTCTGGCTGCTGTTTTCAGTATTCTTCCGCCGTGGCTCCTTAAAAACGTTATTGACGACGTGCTTATCAAAAAACAGATCGGCATGCTTAATCTTATCGTGCTTGCGGTCATTCTGCTTTACGTCGGCAAGGCGGTTTTCAACTACGCTCAGCTTTATCTTATGACGTGGGTAGGCCAGCGCGTGCTTATAGACCTGCGCCTTGAGCTTTACGACCGCACGCAGAGGCTTTCTCTCGGCACCCTGTACAGTCACAGAAGCGGAGAATTTTTGTCGCGCATCACAAACGACGTTGGCACGCTTCAGAATATTCTGGCGTCTTCGCTTGTTGACCTTATAGTTCAGGGTTCGACCTTCATCGGAATTGTAGGCTTCATCTTCTATCTCAACTGGAAGCTGACGCTTATCACCTTTGCCGCCTGCCCCGTAGTGGCTTTCGCGATTGACAAAACGTCCGCAAAGCTGCGCCAGGTCGGCAAAACAATTCAGTCAAGGCTGGCGACGGTTGCCGCCATTGCCCAGGAAGCAATTTCCTCAATCAAAATAGTCCGCTCTTTCGTTACGGAAGAGGAAGAATACCGGCGTTTCAAAGAGGAATCGTACAGCCACTTCCGCGCGGTTATGAGAGGCACGCAGTACAAGGGCGTGCTGCAGGGCGCCGTTGAGGTAATTCTGATTACCGCTCTTGCCTTCGTACTCTGGATGGGCGGTTACTCTGTCATCTCAGGAGACCTTACGGCGGGCGAGCTTGTTGCCTTTGTAACCTACATCGGGCTTCTCGGTCACCCGCTTCAGGCGCTCAGCAATTCCTTCAGCAGCATACAGCAGGGCGCCGCATCGGCTGACAGGGTTTTTGAGATAATAGATATGGACAACGAGGTTGAAATCGCGGAAAATCCCGTTACGCTTTCACCCATGCACGGCAGCATAAAGTTTGAAAACGTGTGGTTCGGCTACGATGCGGAAAATCCTGTGCTGAAGGGCATAAATCTTGAAATTAAAGCGGGCGAAACGGTGGCGGTAGTCGGGGCTACGGGCGCCGGAAAATCTACGCTCGGCGACCTAGTAATGCGTTTTTATGACCCGCAGCAGGGCGCGATTTACATAGACGGAACAGATCTCAGACAGCTTGATTTGAAAAGCTACCGCCGCAGAACAGGCGTTGTACAGCAGGATCCTGTGCTTATGAAGGGCACTCTCGCTCACAACATAGCCTACGGCTTCCCTGCGGCGACGCAGGACGACCTTGTCCGCGCCGCGAAAATTGCTGACATTTACGATTTTATCGACGCTCTGCCGGAGAAATTTGAAACAGAGGTCGGAGAACGCGGCGTAACGCTTTCAGGCGGACAAAGGCAGCGCGTTGCAATAGCCCGCGCAGTTGTCAGGGATCCGAAGATACTTATTATGGATGAAGCAACGTCGTCGCTTGACGCTCTCGTTGAAAAACAGGTGCAGCAGGCAATGAACAACGCAATGGAAGGGCGCACCTCGATAGTTATCGCGCACAGGCTTTCGACAATACGCAGCGCCGACAGGATTATCGTTCTCAGCGGCGGCAAAATTGTCGAGCAGGGCACCCACGACGAACTGCTTGCCGCAAACGGGCATTACAGCAAACTTTACGCGGCAAGCAGCGCGGAAGGAACTGAAACATGTCAAGAATAGTACGGAGTTATTTAAGCTACACGAGAGGAGAATCGCCGGCGTCGCCATGGAATCTGCTTTATCCGACGCAGTTTGTGACGCGTGCCTGGATGAGGCTGCGCATTTTCCTTTTCGAACGCGGAATTTTTACGACCGTTGAGCCGAAGCTTCCAGTTGTCAGCATTGGAAACAACTCGTTCGGCGGCACCAACAAAACCCCGATGTGCGAGTATATTGTCCGTATGTTCCACGAAGCCGGAATAAACGCCGGTCTTGTCAGCCGCGGCTACAAAACAAAGCATCCGGAACCGATATGGATAGGGCAGGACGAAGACAGCTTCCGCAGGGATATAGCGGGTGACGAGCCTCTTATGCTTGCAAAGCGCCTGCCCGGAGTCAGCATTGTTGTTGCCAAGAACCGTGTAAAGGGCGTTGAACTGCTGTCAGATTTAGGTGCGGAAATTGCCGTTACGGACGATACTTTCCAGCACAGACGCATGGCACGCGACGTTGACGTGGTGCTTGTTGACGGCACCTGTCCGTTCGGCAACGGCCGGGTAATTCCCGCAGGGCTGATGCGCGAGCCCAAAACCGCGTTCGGCAGGGCAGACATGGTTGTAATAACAAAAGCTAACCAGATTACGGAAGAATCGGTGCGCAATACAAGGACAGAACTTGAAAAATACGTTTCGCCTGAGAAAATTTTTGTGGCGGAAATAAATTACGATTCCTGGCTTGTGTATGAAAACGGCAGCGAGCCTGTTACGAAGCCGATAATTGAAAAACCGAAAGGAAGCTACGTCGTGTTTTCCGCGATAGGCAATCCTGAGGGTTTCTACCGCTACGTCGCGGGACGCGGAATAACTGTTGCCGCCGAACGCACCTATCAGGACCACCACGAATTTACGGCAGAGGACGTTGACAAACTTAACGACCTTGCAGAGAGGCTTGGAGCTTCAGGCTTTATCTGCACCGAGAAAGACACTATGAATCTGCCGAAGGACGCAAAGCTCAAGCTTCCGGTGTACGTGCTGCGGATTTCCGTAGTAATGCCGGAAAAGGAACGTTTCCGCGAAATGCTTTGCGAAAAGCTGAGACCGCATCTTATGGTGGCTTCAAATGGCTACGGCGAAGACGCAATAGGAGTAATTCTGGCGAAAAAGATGCGCGAGCGCTTTAAGTCCGCGGCAATCTCGGCGTTTGCCTTTGTAGGCTCCGGAAAGCATTACGAAAAAGAGGGAATAGAGGTTGTTTCCCCGTCTGTGGAAATGCCGAGCGGAGGCATTGTAAAGTACAACGTAGGCGAGCTTGTCAACGATTTCAGACACGGGCTTGGCACGTCAATTAAACGCCAAATAGCGACGATGAGAAAAATAGGTAAAGATTACCGCACGCCGGTGTGTGTCGGCGACGTCTATCTTTTCTCCAACGTTCTCTGGGGGCAGGGTGTAAGCCCCGTGCTGCTTGCAACGGCAAAATCGGTGCATCTCAGCGGACATTACAGGGTTGAACGCTTCCTGCTCAGAAAACGCAGCAGACGAGTCTGGACAAGAGATGCCGAAACGGCGCAGGAACTGACTGCCGACGGTGTCAGCGCGGAATTCTGCGGAAATCCTGTCATGGACCTTATCAACGACAGCGACAAAGGCGTTGAATGGAAGGACGACAAATCAGCGAGAGTTGTGCTGCTTCCCGGCAGCAGACCGCGCGCCTACAACGACATAAGTCTTGTCATAGAGGCGGCGAGGGAGCTTTCAAAGCGTGTTCAGTGCCAGTTTGTAATGGTTCCCGCGCCTACAACCAACTGGACAAAAATGGCAGGAAGCCTTGAAGGCTGGACGCTTTCGGCGGACGGAACAGAGCTTTCCTGCAAAGAAACCTCGATATATATCCACACGCACGGTCAGGTAACAGCCGCCGCGACCGGAGCTGACCTGCTCATAGGGCTCGGAGGTACTGCAAACCAGCTTTGCGCAGGGCTTGGACTTCCTGTCGTTTCAATAATGGAAACAGGAAAGCTGCGTCAGAAAAAACTGCTTCAGGAAGCGGAAGTGCTTGTTGACGCAAATCCTGCCGCTCTTGCCGACGCCGCGCAGAAAATACTTGAAGACCCTGAGCTGTGGAAATCCATGAGCGAAGCCGGAATAAGACATCTCGGCGGACAGGGTGCGCTTGACAGCGTTGTGCAGTACTGTGCTTCGGAACTTGGCTGGGACAATCGCTGCTCAGTCTACGAAAAATTCAGAAATTACATTGACGCGTCATCTGAAACTGGAAGGGGCGAATAAAATTGACGGAAATTAGGAAAATTAACGCCGGAAACGTTGAAATCGGAAACGGAAAGCTTGCGGTTCTTGCAGGTCCATGTGCGCTTGAAAGCCTTGAACTGGGACTTGAGATCGGCGCCGAAATGAAACGGCTCTGCGAAAAATACGGCTTCGGCTACGTATTCAAGGCCTCTTTTGACAAGGCAAACCGCACGTCGATAAAAAGCTACAGGGGCCCGGGGCTTTCCAAAGGTCTTGAACAGCTTGCCGAAATAAAGGAAAAGCTTTGTGTTCCCGTTGTAACCGACATACATGAGCCCTGGCAGGCGATGCCGGCTGCCGAAGTCGCGGATCTGCTTCAGATACCAGCCTTTCTCTGCAGGCAGACAGACCTGCTTGTCTCTGCCGCAAAAACAGGCAGAGCGCTGAATATAAAAAAGGCGCAGTTCATGGCTCCCGAAGACATGAAATCCGTTGCGGAAAAATGCCGTGAGTCGGGAAACGCTGACGTAATGCTCTGCGAACGCGGTACTGAGTTCGGCTATCATGAGCTTTCCGTTGACATGCGTTCGCTTGCCGTTATGAGAAGCTTCGGCTGCCCGGTCTGCTTCGACGCAACGCACAGCGTTCAGAAACCAGGCGGAAGCGGAAATTCGAGCGGTGGGGACAGGCGCTTTGTCCTACCGCTGATACGCGCTGCCCTAGCGATAGGCATAGACGCGCTGTTTGCGGAAGTGCATCCTGACCCCGCAAACGCCAAAAGCGACGGACCAAACATGATTCCTCTTGAAAAAATGGATTTTGTACTGTCGCAGATAAAAGAATTTGATTCAGCAGCGCGCAGGACAGGTTTTGCGCAGCTGGACTGGGCGGAGGTGTAAAAAATGAGTCTTCCGTACGAACGCAAAGAGAAAAATCTGCCTGACTCTCTGCTGCTTGCCACCGCAAAAGGCATTCTTGCCAAGGAAGCGGAAGAGCTGGAGAAAGCGGCGGAAAAAATAGACGCAGACGTTGTTGAAGCGGCGCGCGTAATCAGTCGCTGCAAAGGCAGACTTGTAGTGTCAGGGCTTGGAAAATCGGGACATGTTGGCAGAAAAACGGCAGCAACCTTTGCATCTCTCGGTGTTCCTGCATTCTTCCTGCACTCTGCGGAAGCGTGGCACGGCGATTTGGGCATGGTCTGCCGCGAAGACGTAGGCTATTTCATAAGCAACAGCGGCGAAACAAAAGAGCTCATAGACCTTCTGCCGCACTTCAAACGCATAGGAGCTCCTGTCATAGCGGTTACCGGCAATCCTGAATCCACACTTGCAAAAGACGCTGATTTCCTTCTCAACACTCACGTTGAAGCTGAAGCAGACCCTCTCGGGCTTGCGCCTACAAGCAGCACAACGCTGCAAATGGCAATGGGGGATGCGGTTGCCGGAATGACGACGCTTCTGCTCGGACTTGAAAAGGAAGATTTCGCGCGTTTCCATCCTGGCGGTTCTCTCGGGAAGAAACTGCTGCTCCGTGTCGGCAATCTTATGGCGAAAGACGCGGAACTTCCGGTAGTCAGCGAGAGCGCTCTTGTTTCGGACGCTCTGTTTGAAATCACGAGCAAAGGCTTCGGCGCGACAGCCGTTGTTGACAAAAACGGCGTTACGGAAGGTATTTTTACGGACGGCGACCTACGCCGCCTAATGGAGAAAAAGGGCGACGGAGCGCTGAAATGCTCCGTTACCGAAGGCATGACAAGAAATCCCAAGGTTGTGCGCGAAAATGACCACGTTACCGCAGCTCTCAACCTTGTTGAAAAATTTGAAATTTCGGCGCTGCTTGTGGTGAACGACGAAAACAAACCTGTCGGCATGCTTCACGTGCACGACATTCTGAAAGCAGGGGTGGCGTAAACGTCTCTTCTCAAAACGATATACGGGCCTCTTGCAGACCTTGTATTCCGTATAACGCTGAAAAAAAACAGCCGCCGGTACACTGAAGGCATTGACGAAAGAATGGGAATGCCGCAGGCGGAAAAGTTGTCCGTGCTTAAAGGACGGCCGCTTTGGATACACGCGGTGTCTGTCGGCGAAGTGCAGGCGGCTTCGGCGCTTATCAAAGAGATCAGGACGCGCGGCTTCAGCCGTCAGATAGTGCTCTCCACAACCACGGAAACGGGAAAGGCAATGGCGATGCGCCTTTCGGAAGGTCTTTTTGACCTTCACGTCTATTATCCGTGGGACAACAGAAAATACATACGTTCGGCGCTTGACAGGATAAACCCTGCGGCGTTCATTGTGCTTGAAACCGAAATATGGCCGAACATGCTTTGGGAGCTGCAGGCGAGAAAGATACCGGCGTTTCTCGCAAACGGCAGAATATCGGAAAGAACCTGGAAAAATATACAAAAATATCCCGTTGCGAAAAAACTTTTCAGTGAGCTGTTCGGCATCTTTGACGGAATATTCCTCAGGGAGCAGCTGGATTTTGACAGACTGCGCGCGCTCGGCATATCCGAAGAAAAAATAAAAGTCACCGGCGACCTGAAAATCGACGCCCTGCTGAACAGAATTCAGCCCGAGGCAAAAGAAAAGTGGCAGACGTTGCTTCACGCGGAAAAAGGGCAGCTTTACGTTGCTGGCAGCACACACACCGGTGAAGACGAAATCGTTGTGTCCGCGTTTGAAAAGCTTAAGGAAACGTCGCCGAATGCAAGGCTTATCCTTGCCCCGCGTCATCCCGAACGCGCGGAAGCGCTCTGCACGCAGTTTAAGAACAGCTTCAAAATCTGCAGACTCTCGGAGCTGACGGAAGATTTTGAAATAGTTGTAATAGACAAAATAGGCGTACTTTTCGAGTTTTACGGCGTTTCCGAAGCGGCATTCATAGGCGGCAGCTTTACGGACAACGGCGGACAAAACATACTGGAGCCTGTTGCCTGGGGAACTCCGGTGCAGTACGGACCTCACATGGAAGACTTTGCGGAGGCGTCGCAGGAATTTCTGTCGCGCGGAATCTCATCTCAGCTGAACAGCGCGGAAGAGCTTGCTGAAACGTGGTGCGCAATAGCGGAAGGAAAAACAGATGTTGAAGCGGTGCGTGGGCAATGCAGGCAATACTTTGCCGAAAAGGCGGGCGCTGCCTGCAAAATATGCGACGCTGCTGCCAAAAGCATGGAATAAAAGGGCAAAAAACAGCAGGGAGGCTGCATTTATGAACATAAACAGGGAACTCATCGGAAAATTTTACGACGAACTTGACGAACGTTCAAAAGAAACGCTCGACGCTTCCGTAAAAAAAGCAGTTGAAGCAAAAAAACGCGGCGGCAAAATCGCAGTCGTAACAGGTTCAGGCCCCAATCTTCACGAAGGCGTCACAACGCTTGTCGCCGAACTCATCAGCAAAGGCATAGTTGACGGCGTAACCACAAGCTCTGCCGTTATCAACCATGAGATGGGCGGAGTGCTTGACAGAGTCAAAATGTGCGGCGCTGCCCAGCTCGGCTTTGACGAAAAAGTCATGCCGCGGGGCAACGTATTTGAATTTACCGACATGACTGACGAACAGCTTGACGAACTCGGAAAAGAAATGCTGCTTGACCGTGAACTGCTTGCAAAACGGCATGACGCGGAAGGTCATTTCGTAACGAAAGCAGCGGCAAACATGGCGTATCCGATGGGACTTCGCACGGAAATGCTTGCGGAAGAAATCCATTCGCTCTGCCGCCAGTGCGGACTTCCTTTTGAACAGGTGGCAGGCTGGGGCTGCGACAAACGCACGATGCTCGGTGCAGGTGCCGAAAACAACGTTCCCGTGCTTGTCACAATACCGCAGCTTGTAGGCGGAGGACACGTAGGAATGGCAGTCGGCGACAGTATTCCCGTTGCCGAACGCTCGCGTCGCATAGCCTCAATGCTTCGCGACTCCGACATCATAATCGAATCCGCAGTTGCTTTAACGCAGGAAATCCACGATGGTCCCTTTGAAACCTATACGGGACACGGGATATGGAGCTGGTGGCAGAAGGAATCTGTCTACAGCCTGCGTGAAAAAACGCTCATCCGTTTCGATCTCGACGAAAATCTGCGCAAAGCACAGGATCTGCAGAAAAACAGCGCGATGATACAGGAAGCGATAAGCAAAGGACTTCCTAAAACAAAAATATCCAAAATACCGTTCCGCATGGAAATGTCTGCTTTTGCGCGACACGAGGGGAGTCTTCCGGTAATCGGCGACATTGGAATGATATGGCCGGTATTTGCGCTCAAGGTTGCCGATGAACTCGGCATAACGCTTGACTTCATGAGCTATAAACAGGAAACGGAAGACGGCAAAGCAATGCGTGAATGGATAGTTGAAAACGTCAGACCGCTTGACCGTAACAAAATGCTCGAAAAGTTCTCAAAATGGAAAGGAAAAGTAAGCAATGCCTAAATTTCTCGGAATAATTCCGGCGCGTTACGCGTCGTCAAGACTGCCCGGCAAACCTCTGGCGGACATAAACGGAAAAACGATGCTTGAACATGTGTACCGCCGTGCCCTGATATCAGACGTTTTCTTTCGTATAATAATTGCCACCGACGACAAACGCATATACGAAGCGGCTGAAAAATTCGGTGCGGAAGCCGCAATGACGCGCGAAGACCATCCGAACGGCACCAGCCGCGCGGCGGAAATAGCCTCGGCGATAGACACCGACTACGTAATCAACATTCAGGGAGACGAACCTATGCTTGACCCCCGTCTTCTTCGCGAGCTTGCCGACGGCATAGCTGCTGACGAAAGCGCAGACTCTGCTACTGCCTGCATGGAAATTACGGACGAAGAAGACATAAACAACCCGAACATCGTAAAGGTTGCCCGTGCGCTCAACGGCAGGGCGCTCTACTTCAGCCGCTCGCCGCTGCCCTACAGGCGCGAAGCAACAGGCTGCAAAATATACGAACACATAGGAATCTACGCCTACAAGAAAGACTTTCTGATGAAACTCATAACGCTGCCCGACACACCTCTGCAGCAGACGGAAAGCCTTGAACAGCTCAAAATACTTGAACACGGTTACTCTATGGCTGTAATACCTACCAAATACCCGTCTGAAGGTCCCAACATCAACACCCCGGAAGACCTTGAGCTTGTAAGGAAAATACTTGCAGGCAAATAAGGCGTACTGCAGCGGCAGATGAGTATCCCCATGCAGTTTCCGGGACTTTTCAGTCTCATAATACTGCTGACCGACGACAACCCTGCCCATACGGAGCAGAGTCTTGCCGTTGCCTGCAGCCTCTCAGACATCACCGGCGCTGAAATAGCGAGCTTCAGCGTACCAAAGCTCAAGGGACTGCGCCGTTTTATTGCAGGTAAACGCAAGGTGCAGCTGCTTACCGGACGCAGGGAAGAAACGCTCTCATGGCTGAACTATGCAAAAGGGGGAACGCTGCTGCATTCGGTATCGGCGCTGTTTAAGCAGAGGAAAATAAAAGACAACTCGTCAAAAACAATCATTATCTCTGCCGGCAGTGAAACAGCGGCATACAACCTTGCCGTAGCGTCTGCGTGGAACGTCGCATGCTCAGTAATAGGAAATCCTGAAGGCGTAGGAACGAAGCCATTTGAATTCGTGATAATTCCGGAATACGAAAAACAGCCGGCAGAACCCAATATACTGAAAATTGTCACGCCTCCCAACAACATCGGCGGGAAAGAACTTGACGAAAAAGCGAAGGCGCTGCTTGAAAAACGCAAGGCTGACGGCAGCAGAATATGGCCTCTGCTTGTAGGCGGAAGCGGAGCAGACAACAGCATGGATCCTGAAAAGCTGAGGCTTTTGGCTGCAAAACTTGCCTGCAGGGCGGAAGCCTGCGGCATGCAGATATATGCGGGAACCTCTTCACGCACGGACAGGAAATGTCTCGCTGTCCTGCAGAAACTGGCAGAGCAGAACGAAGCCGTGCATTGTCTTTTGCCGGAGGAATACGGCGAAGACCTGCATTATGCCCTTATGGGAATAACTGACACGGTTTTCTGCACGGAAGACCTCTTCGGCGAAATATCGGAAGCTGTCACCGCAGGCAGAAAAGTTGTGCTTCTGCGTACTGCCTGCGCGAAGGGATTGAAACAGAAAATCAGCCGCCTGACAGGCAGACTTGTAGAAAACGGTGCTCTGCAGCGCTTCCGGGCACACGGAACTGCAAGAAACAACCTGGTCTACGACAGATTCAAGCGGCACGGCAAACTTCAGGAATTTGAAAACTGGCTGCTTTACTGCGGCACAAAAGAAACACCCTCATCCGGCCTTGACGGGGAAACCTCCGTATGGAGAAACTTCAATGAAGCGCGGCGCGCGGCAAAATGGATTGCAGAAAGCCTGGCTGAATAAGGCTGAATAAAAGGCTGAATAAAAGCGCGGAACACGCGCTGCATACAAATCGTCAAAAGCAAATATTTGTGCTACAATATAGCGGTAGCGAAATATTAAAACTGCGGAAAGGCGGTCGTCACATGAAGAAAATTATAACGGCATTATTAACGGCATCTCTCATAGTCACTTGTGCAGCTTCAGTCGGTTTTGCGGTGCAGAAAACGTCTGCAAAGACAAGCACGAAAACAGTTGCGAAAAAGACGGTTGCGAAAAAGACAGCTGCAAAAACAGCAGCGAAACCTGCTCAGAAAACAAAGCAGCTCCCTCAGACACAGTGTAAAATATTGCCGGGGCATACTGAAACTGCCGACACACTGCTTGTAACTGCCGAATGGCTCAAAAATAATCTTAACAACGTTATCCTTATTGACTGCCGCTTTGCAAGTCTCTATCAGGCAAGCCACATCCCCGGAGCAGTCAGCGCACCGTGGACGTACTTTGTGAACACCACCGCGCCCAACGGAAGCGAAGAATACGGAACAATCCTTCCCGCAGAACAGCTTGCCAAGAAAATCGGCGCTCTCGGCATCAACGGAAACCGTCAGGTTGTATGCTACAGCGACACAGGCGACTGGGGGCAGGGAGCCTGGACTGTCGCGGTTCTCCGCATAGCCGGCATAACCAACGCCAAAATGCTTGACGGCGGAATCTACGTATGGAAAAATGCAAAATATCCGCTCACGAACAAACCGTCGAAGAACAAAGCGGTGCCGTTTGCCATACAGCAGTCTGTCAAAGACGAATACGTTATCCTTACCGACGGAGTGCAGGAACTGATGGGAAAACCGACAACAGTTATAGCCGACGTTCGCACGCTCCCCGAATATGAAGGGAAAATCGCGCCGTTCAAAGAAAAACGCAAAGGACATCTTCCGGGAGCAATCCACCTTCCGATGGACAACTTCGTGGACATAGCGAGCGGACGCTTTAAAACAGCGGACGAAATCAAAGCGGAACTTGAAGCAAAAGGCATAACGAAAGACACAGACCTTGTACTTTACGACACCTGCGGAGTACGTGCCGGTTTTGCCGCAATGGCGTGCAGAATGGCAGGCTTCGGCAAGGCAAAATTCTACGATAACGGCTTCCAGGCATGGGCAGGAAACAACATGATGCCGATAGAAGTCACGGAACAGCAGTAAGACACAAGCGGCTTAAATTTGAAACGCAAACAGGCGCCTGTTGCAGACAGGCGTCAGTTTTTTATTTATTTAACGGCGAAAAAGGGTTAAAATGTAGCGTACGAGGTGATGGATTTGTCAATTTCAGGCTGCTGCGGAACAGACTGCGAGGCGTGCGAAGCAAGAAGAGCGACGCTTCAGAAAGACGCCGCCGCTCTGGCAAAGCTTGCCGTTGCGGAAGAAAACGCCGGAGGAGGTTCCTTTGTCCTGCCGTCGAAGCTCAAATGCACAGGCTGCCTTGAGCCCGGCGTAAAAAGCATACGCTGCCAGCAGTGCAGAATCCGCATGTGTGCACAGGAAAACCGCATACCGCACTGCGGCTTCTGCGAAAACTTTCCCTGCGAACTCACAGGCGACGCGTGGGAAGCAATACCTGAATACAAACACAACCTCGAACAGCTAAAAAGCAGATAAAAATACAGCAGACAGCAATGGCGCTGACGCGCCGCAGACAGCAGACGGCAGACATATGCTATAAGCTGCAAGCTATAAGCTATAAGCTAAGTGCTAAATGCTAAGTGCGCTCTTAAAGGTTCTAAATGCCGACAGCCAGATGACCGTAGGGAATATCGACCGTAGGGAGAATACAGCCAACAGCCGTCAGCGCGAGCGAAGCTAGCAATACAGCGGCGCGAAGCGCCAGCGGGCTTTACGTTTTTAACTTTAATGAAGGCTTGTGAAGCAAGCCCGCCATAATTGGTTTTTATGGTAACTGATTTTTTTGGTAATTGTACTTTATAGTCATTGGTTCTTACGGTAATTGGTTTTTTACAACGAAAGGAAGCGGTAAACGTGTTTAAAATTCTGAGCAAAGAAAAACTTGCCCCCAAAGAATACAGCTTTTGGATAGACGCGCCGCGCATCGCCTCGCACGCGAAGCCGGGGCAGTTTGTCTCCGTGCGCGCTTCGGAAACAGGCGAACGCATACCGCTTACGATAGCCGACTTCGATGCGGAAAAAGGGCGCATACGCCTTATATTTCAGGTGGTGGGAAAAAGCACGGCTCTCATGTCGCAGCTTGAAGCCGGAGACGAAATAAAAGACGTTGCAGGGCCTCTCGGCAAAGCCAGCGAAACAGACAAATTCGGCACGGTGCTTCTCATAGGCGGCGGCATAGGAATAGCCGCGATATACCCGATACTCCGCAGACTGAAACAGCTCGGCAGCAGGGTAACAGCAATACTCGGCGCCCGCACGGCGGAGCTTGTCATACTGCAGGAAGAATGCAAAAAATACTGCGACGAGCTGATAATCACAACCGACGACGGTAGCCTTGGCGAAAAAGGGCTTGTCACCGACGCGATGAAACGCCTTGCACAGCGCGGAGAAAAGCCTGACCGCTGCTGGTGTGTTGGTCCTTCCGTAATGATGAAATTCTGCCAGAAAACGGCTAAGGAACTCGGCTGGCCGATATGGGTGTCGCTCAACCCCCTCATGCTTGACGGCACAGGAATGTGCGGCTGCTGCAGGGTAACGATAGACGGCGAAATCAAATTTGCCTGCGTGGACGGCCCCGAATTTGACGGGCACAAGGTTGACTGGACAGAATTTATGAACCGTCTTGCGCAGTACAGGGACGAAGAAAAAATCTCCATGGAAAAATACGAAGCGGAAACGGGTGAAAAATCATGGCTGTAACGCAGAAAAACAAAACCCCCATTGCAGAGCTGAACCCTGCCGAACGCGTCACAAACTTCAAAGAAGTCTGCCTCGGCTACACGGCGGAAGAAGCGAAACGCGAAGCTGAACGCTGCCTGCAGTGCAAAACGAAGCCGTGCATTTCAGGCTGCCCAGTAGGCATAGACATTCCCGGCTTCATCCGCGCTCTAAGGGAAGAAAGCGCCGAAAAAGCGGCGGAAATAATAGCTGAGCAAAGCTGTTTTCCTGCGGTGTGCGGCAGGGTATGCCCGCAGGAAAAACAGTGCGAAGGCGTATGTACGGTCGGAAAAATCAAAGACTGCGAACCTGTTGCGATAGGCAAACTTGAGCGCTTCGTTGCTGACCGCGCGCTCGAAAAAGGCGTGAAAACCGCAGCGCTCTCGGAAAAAAACGGCAGAAAAGTCGCGGTAATAGGCTCAGGCCCCTCTGCCTTGGCGCTTGCAGGCAGCCTTGCCAAAAAAGGCTTTGAAATAAAAATATTTGAAGCGCTTCACGAAGCAGGCGGAGTGCTTCTCTACGGCATACCCGAATTTCGTCTGCCGAAAAAAATAGTTGCCGCTGAAATCGAAAAACTGAAACAGCTCGGCGTTGACATCGAATGCAACGTCGTAGCCGGAAAAACCGTAACGCTCGACGAACTCCGTGCGCAGTACGACGCGGTGTACATAGCGATAGGCGCAGGCACGCCGCACATGCAGGGCATACCGGGCACCTCGCTCAACGGCGTATATTCGGCAAACGAATATCTGACGAGGATAAACCTCATGAAAGGCTACAAATTCCCCGAAAGCGACACGCCCGCAAAACGCGCGCGCAGCGTTGTAGTCGTCGGCGCCGGAAACGTTGCCATGGACTCCGCGCGCTGTGCCAAAAGGCTTGGCGCGGAAAGCGTCACGCTTGTCTACCGCCGCTCTGTCGAAGAAATGCCCGCGCGAATAGAAGAATACCACCACGCCGTACAGGAAGGCATAGAATTTGCGTGGCTCACAAACCCTGTTGCCTACCTCGGCGACGAAAACGGCAGGCTTAAAGCAGTGCGCTGCGTCAAAATGGAACTCGGCGAACCTGACGAAAGCGGACGCAGACGCCCCGTGCCCGTCAAAGACAGCGAATTTGAAATACCCTGCGACCTTGCGGTTGAAGCGATAGGACAGGGCCCCAACAGAATACTGCTTGACGAAGCGCCTGATCTTGCGCTCAACAGACGCGGCTACATAGAAGTTGACCCCGAAACGGGCAAAACCTCGCTTTCCGGAGTATATGCCGGAGGAGACATAACGACAGGGGCGGCAACCGTTATAGGCGCTATGGGGGCTGCCCGCCGCGCATCGGCAGCTATTGAGGAATATCTGAAAAATCCGGCAGAAACGAAAAAATAATGTACGTAATTCCGGCGCCTCTTGCGATAATCCTTGCAACGCTCCTGCTTGCTGCCGGAAGCTTCTTCTTTGAAAACAAAAGAAAATATTTCGGGCTTGCGCTGCTGCTCGGAATTTTAATCTCAACGCCGTGGTTTGTCCGCCTTGCAATATTCTCCGAAATAAACTACGCCGACGGGCTTCTCTACGTTGCGTACAGCTTCAGCTGCGCGTTCTTCGCGGTAATATTCTTCGGAATTTCCTCAAGACTGCGCTTCGCAAAACCTCTCAACTGCATACTCTTTACGCTGCTGCTTATTCCCTGCGGCGTCTGCTTTGCCTACGGCATAAGCTGCAAAGCGGTACTCAACGTTGACGCTCTCATAGCGATATGGCAGACAAACCTCAAAGAGGCGTGCGAATACGTGCGCGAATACGCGACAGTCACAAACGCGCTGCTTTTGTGCGTTCTGCTTGCGGCGGTATACGCGCTCTTCCTCCGCCTTTCAGACAGCAGGCTGACGCTCCCCGGCAAAAGCAGAAAAGAAAAAAAAGCGGCGCTCGCCCTGCTTGCGCTTCTCCTTGTCTGCGGCGGCGAACTGTGCTATAAAACGAGCATGAACAGCATATCCATGGTCTATGCCAACGCGCTCAAAAGCGTGAACGAATACCGCCTCTTCAAAAAAACAGCACAGGAAAGAAAAGAAGCTCTTGCCGCCTCCGGACAGCTTGCGAAAATACGAGTCAGCGAAGGCGGGGGAATATACGTCCTCGTAATCGGTGAATCCCACAACAGGGACTACATGTCCGCATACGGCTATGCAAAAGAAAATACTCCGTGGCTTTCGCAAATGAAAAACAAAGAAAACTGCATACTTTTCACGCGCGGCTGCTCGTGCCACACACAGACAATTCCGGCGCTCTCCTGCGCCCTCACCGCGAAAAACCAGTACAACGGGGCGCAGCTCTCGGAAGCCGTATCGGTACTCGAAGCCGCGGAAGCTGCCGGTTACGAAACGGCGTGGCTCAGCAACCAGGTAAAATACGGCATGTGGGACACCCCTGTATCAGTCATAGCCTCCTCTGCGAAACAGCAGGTATGGCTCAACGAATGTACCGGCAACACAAGCTTCACCTCGGTTTATGACGGGGAACTTGTC
This sequence comes from Candidatus Equadaptatus faecalis, assembly GCA_018065065.1. Lineage (NCBI taxonomy): Bacteria > Thermotogati > Synergistota > Synergistia > Synergistales > Synergistaceae > Candidatus Equadaptatus > Candidatus Equadaptatus faecalis. Next base: position 64,405 of record JAGHTZ010000023.1, read on the forward strand.
AGCGCGCTCGGCAAAATAAAAATCAAAAACAAAATGCTGATAGTCGTGCATCTCATGGGCAGCCATATAGACTACGACCGGCGCTGCCCGAAAGAATACGCGAAATTCGGGACAGAAACTGACGAAGCCGCATACTGCAACAGCGTGCTCTACACAGACGCGGTGCTCAAAGGCATATACGAAAAAGTCAGCAGCCTGCCGGACTTCAAAGCAATGCTCTATTTCTCCGACCACGCCTCCGTACCCAAACAGAAGCTTGACCACGACTCCGCGCGGTTTGTCTCCTCAATGACGCACATTCCAATGTTTGTCTGCTTCAGCAAAAAATACGCGGCGGCGCAGCCGGAAAAAGTCGCGCAGCTCAGACGCGCGGCAGACAGCTGCTTCACAAACGACCTCATATTCAACCTTCAGCTTGCGCTCATGGGAATAGAAATCCCGTTGCTGTACGAAAAAGAAAACGACCTTGCAAGCAAAGCCTACAACGCAGACCCCGACCGCTTCCGCACCTCATACGGAGAACGGAAAATAGACAAAAGATAAAACGTAGTTTTTATGATGTATTTCCTCTTGACTTTCTCTTGTTTTGTTTTATAATCTACACTACTTTGGTAGGGATGGTGAATTTAGTGTCGATAAATCAGAAGTGTCAGTACGCGCTGAGGGCTCTTTTCGAGCTTGCCGTAAAAAATTCCGGCGAGCCGTGCAAGATTGGCGCCGTTGCGGAAGCTCAGGGAATCCCCGTGCGTTTTCTGGAAAATATCCTGAACAGTCTGAAGAGCGGCGGTTTTGTCGCTTCTTCGCGCGGCAAGGACGGAGGCTACGTGCTTGCAAAGCCTGCTTCGGCTATTACGGTCGGCGAGGTTATCCGCTTTGTGCAGGGGCCTTTTGCCCCTGTTGAGTGCGCCGCGTCGGGCAGTGATTTGTGCGCGTTTTCCGACGACTGCGTTTTTCATCCGCTTTGGGAGAGGGCGCGGATTGCTTTGGAGCAGGTGTACGACGGCACTACTTTGGCTGATTTGGTGGACGAACAGAAAAAACGTGCCGCGTTTTGCGCAGGCTGTAAGAAAAATAACCAATAATCTGTTACGGAGGCAATAAAATGAGAAAGGTTTATCTGGACAATTCGGCTACTACGAAGGTTGACGACGCTGTTTTGAAGGAGATGCTGCCGTTTTTCAGCGAGGCTTACGGCAATCCTAACAGCCTTCACAGTTTTGGCAGGGACGCCCGCGCGGCGGTTGACAAGGCGCGTTCGCAAGTGGCGGCGCTTATCAACGCCAGACCGCAGGATATCGTTTTCACGGGCGGCGGCAGCGAGGCGGACAATCTTGCGATAAAGGGCATTGCCTTTGCGCTGAAGGACAAGACGAGAAATCACATAATAACAAGCGCAATAGAACATCACGCCATGCTTCACACGATTGACTGGCTGTGCAAAAATTTCGGTTTCCGTTCAACGGTTCTGCCTGTTGACAGCAAAGGGTTGGTCAGTCCCGAAGCGCTGAATGACGCGATATGCCCGGAGACTTTCATTGTTTCCGTTATGTTCGGCAACAATGAAATAGGAACAATAGAGCCGGTTCAGCAGCTTGGAGAGATTTGCCGCAGACGCGGGGTTCTGTTCCATACGGATGCCGTTCAGGCAGCCGGACACGTTGATATAGACGTTGAAAAACTGAATATAGATATGATGTCCATGTCCGCGCACAAGATGTATGGCCCAAAAGGCGTAGGTGCCCTTTATATCCGCAGGGGTTTGAAGCTTGCAAGCCTTGTTCACGGCGGGGGGCAGGAGTTTGGGCTTCGCGCGGGCACCGAAAATACTGCGGGCATAGTCGGTTTTGGCAAGGCTGCGGAGCTTGCTAAGGAACGTCTTGCGTCAGGCGGCGCTGACAATGAGAGACGTCTGCGCGACAAGCTGATTGACGGTCTGCTTGAAAGAATTCCGGAGCTTATCGTCACAGGCGACCGCGAAAGCCGTCTGCCGTATCACGCAAGTGTCTGCGTGCGCCACATTGAGGGCGAGGGCATGCTTCTGCTTATGGACGCGGAAGGCATTGCCGTTTCCAGCGGTTCCGCCTGTACGTCGGGCAGTCTGTCGGCAAGCCACGTTCTGCTTGCGACAGGTTTGACCGCCGCCGTTGCCCACGGTTCCGTGCGCCTTACTCTGAGCAAGGATACCACGGACGAGGATATAGATTATGTGCTTGAAAAGTTCCCGCCTATTGTTGAACGGCTGAGGGCAATGTCGCCGTTCGGAAAATAAAAAAACAGCTGACAGCAATGGCGCTGACGCGCCGATAAGGAGGAATAAACATGTACAATCAGAAGGTTATAGACTATTTTATGCATCCGAGAAATGCGGGCAGTATTGAAAATCCGAGCGCGGTAGGTGAGGTCGGCAATCCTACGTGCGGCGACGTTATGAAGATTTATCTCAAAATTGACCCCGCAACGCGCGTTATTGAGGATATAAAGTTTGAAACTTTCGGCTGCGCGGCGGCTATTGCCACCAGTTCGATGGTTACGGAGCTTGCAAAAGGCAAAACGCTTGAAGACGCCCTGAAGATTACGAATAAGGACGTTGCGGAGGCTCTCGGGGGTCTGCCCGCGATTAAGCTTCACTGCTCGCTGCTTGCCCAGGAGGGTATTCAGGCGGCAGCCGCCGATTATTACATGAAGACTGACGGAAAGCTTCCGGAAGGCTTTAAGGTGCCTTCAAACGCCAAGGCGTGCAACGCCTGCGGAAGCTGCGCCGCGGAAGAGGAAGAAGAGGAAGAATACGTCAGCGAGGATAACAGGCGGGCAGATTAGC
>JAGHTZ010000024.1 GCA_018065065.1 Candidatus Equadaptatus faecalis
TTTGAGTTCTGCGTCTCCGTCTGACGTTATCGTGTCTGCAGTTACGGTCGTTTCGTCCTTGCCCTCGCCTTCAAGTCTTGCGTCTTCAAGCGCAAGGTCGCCGTCAATTTTATTGTCTTTGCCTTCTCCTATGACGAGGGTAAGGTCTTCAACGGTGAGAGCTCCGTCTCCGTCAAGCGTTTTGGTTGTGATTGTTGTTGCGTCTTCGCCCTGTCCTTTGAGGATTGCGCCGTCTGCCGCAACAATTGCGCCGTTTTCCCCGCTTATGCCTTTGTCAAATTTGTTTGTTCCTTCTTTGGCTATTACGGTGCCTTCGTTGATAATGTCCCAGTCTCCCGCCGTTTCTTCAAAGATGACGTTTTTAAGGGTTACGGTTCCGTCTTCTTTGTTTGTTACGGCTGTGTTGAAGTTTTTCATTGTTACGTCAACTATGTTGAGTACGTCGTCTTCTTTGCCGCCTTTTGTCGTGTCGGCTACGATTATTCCGCCGTGTTCGTTGCCGTCGAGTATGGAGGTTCCGTCAGCGGCTCCGTTTATCGTAAATTCGCCGTCCCTGAGTGTGTTGTTAAGTGCGCCAAGGTCTTTCGTTACGCTTGCCGTATCTGTTCCGTTGACGAAGAAGCCGCTTTCTGTGCCTGCTCCCTCAGGGTTATTTGTGATTATCTGCGGCAGGGTGTAACCAACTTCTTTGAGTACGCTCATCCAGCCGGTTTTGTCCGCGTCTCCGTCTTTTGCCTGGCTGAAGGTATATTTGAAGTTTTTGCCGTCTTCGCTTATCACCCACTTGGTGCCGTTAATTACAAGGTTGCTGTCGGCTCCTGCGTTCAGGTACTGCATTTCCTGTGAGGTTTCAAGCGCCCAGTTGTCTGAGGAAAATCCGTTCAGTTTTATTTCGCCGAGTTTGATTTTTCCTGTCGCGGTTCCGCTGACGGTCAGCAGGGTGTCTGCCTCTATTAACGTGGTGTCTCCCAGCGTTGCGCTGAAGCTGTAGACAGCTCCGGTGCCTTGTGAGGTAAACGATTCCAAAGTGCCAAGGTTTGACGCTTTGAAATTCACGTCTTCGCCAAGCGTTACGTTTCCGCCCGTTATTTTGCCGTTTTCTCCGAATGACGCTCCTGTTTCAAGTGTTGCCACGGCTGTATCGTTTGTTACTGTGCTGTTTATTGTGCTTCCGTTTTTCGCCGTTACGCTGCCGGCGTTGGCGACGGCTGCCGCGAGTGTGCCGTTGACGTTGAGCGTTCCTGTGTTTTCTATTGTGCCTGCTCCGCTTATTGCTCCGTTAAGCGTGAAGGTATTTGCCGTGGTGAGTGTAGCGTTTTCTCCGACTGTAACGGCTCCTGTCAGCGTCGTTCCGCTTGTCGCGTCGGCGGTGATTGTGCCGTTGTCATTTGCACCGACGGTTACGCCTGTGTCGTAGGTATCGTTTTCAAATGAGAGGTTGAAGTCTCCGCCGAGGACTGCAATCAAGCCTGCGTCTTTATATGGCTCTGCCTCAAGCGTAGCGTAGTTCGTGTAGGTGGCGGAGAGCGTGAACGTATCCCCGCCAAGGCTATTGGCGGCTTTCAGCAGCGAGCTTGCCGCGTCGGCAACAGGGTTTGTCGTTTCATCAGGCGCTTTTGTCGGGTCTTCAACCGTGCCGCCTATTTTTTCGGCGAAGGCGTACAGCTCGTACGTGCCGTTGGCAAGGTTTGCGGTGTTCACGGCAAACCAGCCTTCTGCATCCGCACCGGTTATGTTTTTGGAATCTTCAGCAGTTCCAAGTTTCGCGTAGTTGACGTAGTTCCCGCTGCTGTCTTTTACAACAGCCGCCATCCAATCTGCGTCTGCGTTTGTAAGGTTCCCTGCGTATTTAACGTAAAGCTGCGTTCCGTTGAGAAGCGCGTGAGTGAGGTCAACCTTGTTGTCTGCGGTTTTTGCCGCAACTCTGGTCTCTATCGTTTCGCCAACGGTTTCCGTCTTTACCTCCGCCGTAGTTGGTGTGGTAAGCATTTGGTACATTTCCTTTACGTCACTGTGGTACGTGTCTGCTTTGCTTGTGTCATACTCCACCGTCAGCCTGTTCAGCGTCTGCCCTTCTTCTAAATCAGGCAGACTGAACCCCGTACCCACACCGACCAAATCTTTGCCGCCTTCGGCGGCTGTTTTGAAAAGACCGGATGAGAAGAGGGGAGATTCAAGATTGATTTGCAAAGCAGGGCGCACGCCGCCCGCGCCGTAGACGCCGCCGTCGATGGGGTAGTGGTCGATGGCGCCGCTGGAGACGACACACCACGTCCAGTTGTTGTATGATGGATATGGCGACCGCAACCACCAATAGGACTCTGCTTTTCGGCGAGAATCATTTGTAAAATATCCGCTCTGCGCCTCAGCATGGGAAAGCAGATACAGCTTGTCTGTCGTTACACTCTCCGTTTTACCATATGTTGTGCTTTCTCCTTCCATATGGTGCGTATGTATGTATTCCGAACTTCCCGATGTTCTGTCTGCCCCCCCGTTGATCTGTTCCCAGGTCAACTTTCCGCTCGCTTGTGTCCCTGTGTAAGTTGTCGGGTTGTAGCCTATCATTTGCTTTTCGTAACTGTTTGTGTTTGTGCTGACCACGCCCCTGATTGTCGAGGTGGAGTACTGGTTCGCTTTGGCTGCTGTATAATCTGAGAAAAACTTTGACGTGCCAAGGTTGTCCGTAGTTATGACGTAGGCGTATTTGTTGCCGTCGGCGACCGCTGTTGTGTCAACTTTGTACAGCATCCAGTTTGTCCCCAAAAAGTCCGCATGTTCTCCCAAGGTTAATTCCCCGTTCACACGGAACGCGCCGGAGGCGTCGCCTATGCCGGTTGACGCCATCGCAGGCGAGATCGTAGCGAAAATAAACGATACGAGTATTAGGACTGCTGCTGCTTTTTTGAAACTTCTCATTTCTTTTTGCTCCCTTTCTGTTTCTGTTTTTTTGTGCCGTGTTTTCTATTTTTATCGCTTTTCAGCGTTGTTTTGAGATTTGTTTTCAGTCATTCTGCCTGTGCCCCGTAGGGGTACGGAAGTCCCTAGGACTTAGCGCAGAATCCAGTGTCGTTGGTTTTTCAATACCGAACGGGCTTCGCCCGTAAAGTCGCTGGATACCGTGTCAAGCACGGTATGACGTTTTTTTTTGCTTGCTGCTTTTAGCTTCAAGCTTACTGCTCATTCTTCACTTTGCATTTTGCACTGTATCGCCCGCACGCGAGACGGAGATTTTAAGCCGCTGGATTCCGCGCCTCCGCGTTGCTTCGCGCGGAATGACGTTTTTTTGCTTATAGCTTATGGCTTATGGCTTATTCTTAATTGCTCATTTCTGCCCTTTTCAAATCATTGACGTAGGTGAGGACTTTTTTTCTTGACGCAAACTGCAGCGCCTGAAGTCCGTTCATTATGTCCAAAAGCATCGTCTCGCCCATCCGCGTGCGT
>JAGHTZ010000025.1 GCA_018065065.1 Candidatus Equadaptatus faecalis
TGCGGCTCCAAACGGAGGTAAGCCCGTTGCTTTTCAGCTAAAGCTCTGTAACACTTCGGTAACGGCACGCCAAGCGGTCGGGTTTCAGGGTTGAGACACGAGGCTAATGCTTCCGCAAGGAGGCAGGGAAAGCAAGAGCCCTGCAAGCTTCGGACAGAAAACGAACGGACGGCGCAAGCAGTATCTGCGCCCAGCCCAGTAGGAAGTAATCCGGAGTTAAGCTTTAAGCGTTAAGCGGTAAGCATTAAGCTGGAAGCATTTAGAACCTTTAACTGCGCACTTAGCACTTGGCTTAAAAACCTTTAAGGCTTTTGCCTTTTGCTTGCAGCTTATAGCTTTTAGCTTATAGCTATGTTTATTATACCCAAAAGCAATTTTTGGGAAATTAAAAAATTAAAAACGGCTTGGGAAAAATCCCAAGCCGCTTTGCAGTTTCAGAAGCTTATATGAACTACCCCGCAAAAGGAACAAAAAACAAAAAATCAAAAACATTCTGCTTGACGCAAAAATAATATCACATATAATATCATTACTGTTCAGAGAGGAGCATAACCCACGAATGTCAAAGGCAGAAAAACAGCGTGCCGAATTGAAAACCGCCAAATTTATGGAATGGGCAACAATAAAAGCAATGCTGTCAAGGTACGGCTTTGTGTTGTTTAAAGAACATACCGGCAGCCATTTTACATACAAACATGCAAAACTTGAAGAAATGTCGCGATATTATAATTTCAGAGGCATTTCCGCAAGGTATGCGCCGGACGGCACGATTGTGGTGGTTATGCACCACGGCAAGGTTTATAAACCTTACCTGGAAAAAATAGACACAGCTCTTGCCGATATAGAAAATTTTGAAACTGTAAAAACACCGAAAGCAGACGGAAGATAAAAAAGGAGGCTGAAGCTAAAATGTCAAAATCCATAAAAGACGCGGCATATTACATGTCGCTGAATTATGAAAAAACATTAACCGCAGTTCCTCAGGACGAGGGCGGCGGATACATAGCGGCTGTCCCTCTGTTGGGAACTTCGTCAACCAACGCATGGGGCGAAACAGAAGCAGAAGCGCTTGAAACGCTCAAAACAGTAATGCGCAACAATTTTGAATCTTGGATTGCGGGAAAATATCCCATTCCCGAACCTGAAGCAAAAGGCAAACGGTATTCCGGCAAATACCTCCTGCGCATGTCCCCTTACGTTCACGCACAGGCAGAGACAATGGCGGCGAAACAGAATATCAGCCTCAATCAGTTTCTGTGCAATGCGGTGTGCGAATATATAGGCAAAGCCTGTATGCTTTAAGATATTGCGACAACCTGCGGGCAAAAATCAGGCAGAAGAAAATAAAAAACTGCGGCTTGGGAAAAATCCCAAGCCGCTTTGTTGAGACTTATAAAGCACTGTTTCGGCTATTTTTTATCAATTCTTGTAAATACAAGCAATTTGCTGAGCAGATAATTTGACAGGATAACGATAATTTGAGCCGTAATTTTCACGGCAATGCTGTTGAAATTCATAACCGTAATAAAAATAAACAAGACAGTTTCCTCAAGAATAAGCGTCGCTATTCTGCTTCCGACGAAAGAAACAATCTCCCTGAACACCTCCGCTTTTGAACGACCCACGCTTTGAAACACCCATATTCTGTTTGTAACGTATGCAAACGCCACAGCTAATATCCACGATACTATATTTGCCGTAAGCTCGTTTATCCCAAGCTCCAAATTGCAAAACGCGTATGAAGAAACGCTGACAATGAAAGTCAGTCCGCCAAAAAACAGATATAACAAAAATTCTTTATTCTCTGTATAAAAAGCTCGAATTTTTTTCAACACAGGCAAATCCATTATTCGGTCAACCCAATCCATTTGCTGCATTATTTTATAAGCTTTGTCCCCTCTCTATTCGTTTCGGAAATTATATAGTGAGGTCTGTTCTTGGTTTCAGCATAAGTCTTGGCGAGATACTGACCTATTATACCCATACAAAAAAGCTGTACACCGCCGATAAAAGCTGTCAGACAGATTTGCGATGCCCAGCCTTGAACAGGGTCGCCAAAACAGAGTTTCCTGATTACGATAAACAGAAGGAAAAGACCCTCCAAAACTGTAATCAGCACACCAAACCACGAGGCAATACTCAGCGGCGCTTCAGAAAAATTTATAATTCCGTCAAGAGCATATTTGAACAGTTTCCAAAAACTCCACTTTGTTTCGCCGGCGACCCTTTCAATATTTTCATAAGGCAGCCAGCAGGTTTTGAACCCTATCCAGCCGAAAATTCCCTTTGAAAAACGATTATATTCGCTCATTGCGACAATAGCGCCCGACATGGAGCGTTTCATCAACCTGAAATCGCGTGCTCCGTCAACTATATCGGCATCTGAAATCTTGTTTATTATTTCATAAAATCTTCTCGCAAACCACGAGCGTATCTGAGGTTCGCCCTCCCTGCTAACGCGCCTTGTAGCAACACTGTCATAGTCGCCCGTTTCAAGAAGATCAAGCATTTTCGGCAACAGAGACGGCGGGTCTTGCATATCAGCGTCCATTACCGCCACACAATCCCCGTCCGCATTGCAAAAACCGGCATACATCGCCGCTTCTTTTCCAAAATTGCGTGAAAAGGAAATATAGCTGACGTGTCCATCCTCAGCGGAAAATTTTCTGAGCAGTGACAGTGTTTCGTCCTTTGAACCATCGTCAACACAGACCAGTTCGTAATCACACTTTATTTCCGACAAAATCCTTGTAACTGCCTCGTAAAAATAAGGCAGTGCTTCTTGTTCGTTATAGCACGGTACAACAATTGAAATTTTTTTCATAGCAGTTATTACCGAGTTGAGTCGTCATATATAACTCTAACGTTTTCTACGTTCTGCAACCCCTTGATAGTTGCACCGACATAATACTTGTTTTTTATGGCTAACAATCTTTTCGGATAATGACAGTTTATGCCAGCCTGCAAAAGCTTTGTGTGCTGACCTGGCGTAATTTCCAGGAGCCAAAAGCAATACCGCGCTTCCAAGCGCTACTCCAAGCACATACAACCCAAGACCTTTGCGGTCAAAATCTGTTTTTCGATACATAAATATCAAGTACATCGCAACGCATATATAAACCAGCGTAAGACAAGTATTCTCGTTCGTACAGCCCGCACAAATACTTAACAAAAAGAGAGTACATCTCGCGGTGAAACTTTGATTATTTTTGTAGATAATGAAAAGGTATAGAAACAGCGCAATACAAAAATTCATTACAAGATAATTGCATGCTCCAACAGTCCAAAAACAAATCTGACCGAGGTTTGGATTTGACACCCAATAAAGACAGACAACAATAAACAGTTGCCACCACTTAAATTCTGTTTTAAACAATTTATTAGGCAAATCTGCAATGATAAAACACAAAAACGTTGCAAACAGCGACATAATTATTGATACCCCGAGATGTAAAATCAAGTGCGCAACCTCGTAAAGAAATAGTTCAGAAGGGGATTTCCAGCCGAGACATTTTCTCGGTCGAGCATTTATTAACAACAACTTTTCTGTCAATTCTTCCTGTGATACTTTTCCCAAGTCTGTCTTTTTGGGGTAAAACTCTCTAAGCAATCCGTTTGCGTTTTCGTTACTGCCTCTTTGACACGCACGGTATGGATCTGCAAAATAGATGTCTATTCCAAGCATTTCAGTTATTGCTTTAGCGCAGGCAAATTCTTTGCCTCTGTCACAAGTGCCTGTTTTAAACGCTCCTTTGGGAAGTACACTATACAACTGTCTTATTGCTGTCTCCATGGAAAGTGCTGTCCTGTCCGGTATCTTTATTGCCGTATAGAGTCTTGTTTTGCGTTCTACAAAGGTAGCAAAACAGCCTTTTGCCTTTCCTCTTGAGGATACTACCGTATCCAATTCCCAATGTCCGAAGGTTTTACGGCTGCGTACTTCTTTTGGTCTTTCCGCAAGGGGGTTGCCCATTGAAAACATGCTTCTTCTATCCTTATGTCGCGCTTTTCCCTTATGCCTCAGATTTTTCTCCGTTATATTCGGCAACCGTCCCAAGTACAGCCAGTTATATATGGTCTTAGTGGAAACACGTCCTTTTGCAACTGTATTTGCTATCTGTTCTGGAGACCATGTAGCGTTTATCTTCTCTGCTATGAGATTACATAAAGGTTGTGTCGCCTTACCTTTATAACGGCAGTTTTTACGTCTTTTATGGTATCTTTCCTGTGCAATTTCACCCAAATAACAGTTGTTGTCCGAATTACGAGATATTTCTCTGTCTATGGTACTTCGGCTTCTGCCCAAATGCTTGGCTATCGCATTATGACTGAAACCAAGTTTCAGCAATTCCTGTATGCGTCCGCGTTCAAATGTGGTAATATGTGTGTAGCTCATGGCGGTCAACTCCGATAGATGTGTTTTTCGTCGAACTACATTCTATACGAAGCTGCGTCATGGGCTCATTTTTTTCGCCCGCCGGGGCAGGTCTCAGTCTATCGTACCTGCGCACTTGATTTTACATCTCGGGCTTTGCTTACAAATAATCTTGCTTGTGTTGTAAAGGATATGAAGACCTTAACCTGCAGTTACAAAATTGGCGTCACAAATCTGTCTTTTACCTTATGTCTGACCAATAACATTGATTTATCAGGCAGAAAAATTGATGATTGTCTGCTCCCCCGCTCTCTCAGAATTAAGGACAAGGCTATTGAGAACAGTCCGTTTGCCGAAATTGTTGATTTTATTTTCGTCAAAACCTATGGCAGCAGTATATATTCAGAATTAACGTATTCGGACAACACTAAAACATTACCTGATACAATCAAGTCCTTAGTTGATGCCAAATTTTTCATTCAGCAACAGCATTGATTTTGCTCTTGAAAATTGCGAGGTTGAAAGTTAAACGGCGCCGGTTTGAAAGGAATTTCGCCGACGCCGTTTTTTATATATATTCCATATATTCTTCATATCTTCACTGCCGAATTGTCTGTTTTTTTCTGAATTGTTAAGTTGTTAAATTGCCGAATTACCGCCACCGAAACGGATTTTTAGTATTAAGCGATAAGAATTAACCCTTTGCATTTTGCTTACAGCTGTAATTCCAATAAAAAATCCCTTCCGTACGGAAGGGATTTTTACAGACAACTTAAGGCTTAAATTCTGCCTGTTGCGCGGAGAACAAGTTCCGCGATAACTGCTGAGCCGATAAACGTTCCTACGAAGACAAAGAGTCCGACAAGGATAATTTTCCAGCCCTGTTTTTTGAGCAGTTCCGTATCTTTACCGATTGCAAGTCCGGCGTATGCAAGTATCGGCGTGCAGAGAACCATAAAGTTCACTTTTTTGACTGCCGCGGTGATAAATTCCGCACCGGGGAATCCCGGAATTGTCATAATGCAGCCGAGCGTAACTATGTACGCAACCGTAGGAAGTCCTTTCCACGGAATAAAATGCGCGATGATTACGCCAAGTACAACTATGAGAAGGAGAAGAAGTATTCCCGGAATTGCCGCGAGGAATCCTTCCTGGAATGACTGCATAAGGGTATAGGATTCCTTGCAGTTTCTAATCCAGTTCATCCAGTTGCCGAAAAGCGCGATGATTGTGAATAACGGGAGGAATTTTGCCATCTGACGATAATTCATAATATTACCTCCTACTTCTTTGTCGAATAGACGTTGTCATCAGCCGCAGGAACGCTCGGGGCATCTTTTACGCCCATTTTGCGAACGAGCCAGTTTGAAATCGGCAGGCTGAGGAATACGCACATGTAGGTACCGTCAAGTCCTGAAAGCATGTTGCTTGCCGCGGCATAGGCAGTAAGTATTTCTTTCTTTGCAGGGAACATTTCGGTAAGAGGCGCAAGAGCGGCGGTCATCATTGACGCGCTTCCGGTGCCTGTCGCCATCGCAAGCGCTTCCGGCGAGAAGAACCAGCCCATTGTTGAAGCGATTACAGAGCTGAGAAGGCTGCAGAATATTGCGCCGAAAACTGTGCCTGTGATGTAGACACCCATAACGCCGAAGCCTTCGGGTGAGTTGAGTCCGTATTTTTCACCGATGATTGCAAGGTTCGGTTCACGCGCGTTTGAGAACGCCGCGCCGACTGCTTCACGGCGAAGTCCGAGAAGGACTGCGACAGGAATCCCAAGGAAAACCGTGCCAATGTTGCCGAATTCCTGAAGCACAAGCGCGGCGCCGTTTTTCATAACTTCAAAGAAGTTAGGGCCAACCAATGTGCCATATCGTGCCATGAGAAGGAAGAAGGTTACACCGACGAGCGACGATGCCTGATACATATCGTCTTCGTTCAGCACCTTGAGTGATTTGATACCACAAAGGGCACCCAGCATAAATGAATAGAGAAGCGGAACAAGAACAAGCATGGCAGGACCAAGTTTGAACTTCCATGTTCCTATCAGCTCTGCGGCAATCGTAAGAATAAGTGCAAGAGTATGCAGCTTTTTATTGCGCAGCGCCTTTTCGACGAGTTCCATAAAAAATCCCCCTTTTTAGATTTTTTCTATATTTCCGAGAAGAATCTGCGATCCATCGCCGCAAGATATTCTTCCTTGGTATAGACAGGTTTGAAGTCTGCAAGAATTTCTCTCGCTTTTGAAGCGTCGTCAGCCAAAAGGTCAACGATTGACATGAGAATTGCTTTTGCTGGCATTAAAACTGCCGCCTCAAAATCAAGAACCTTGAAGTCTTTTGAATGATAGGCACCTTCAACGCCTCCGCCGAACGGGTGAATTGCGGGCATTATGTGCATGACGTCGCCCATGTCCGAAGAAGCGGCAAAAATTGTATCAGCCTGAACGTTCCCGCGTCCTGCGACAGAAACGGCATTTTCTTCAAAGACGCGGTTAAAAGCCTGTGAAGGCACGAAAGGCATATCGCCGGGGAAGGAATTGACAAGACATTCTGCACCCAGCGCATCAGCTCCCGAACGGAAAGCGCGGATAACCTTGTCAAAAATTTCGTCGATTTTTTCCGCCGTCGTCGCGCGGACGTAGCCTTCGAGCCTTACGTCGTCAGGAACGCAGTTAACAGTGTCGCCGCCCTTGGTAATTATAAAATGAACGCGCACTCTGTCTTCGTCTCTGAAGGTTTCGCGCAGCGTGTTAACGGCGTTGATACCGGCAACCGCCGCATACAGCGCGTTAATTCCCTGTTCGGGGGCAGCTGCGGCGTGCGCCTGGCGTCCCACGTATTTCAGCATGAACGTGCGGAAACCATTGCCGCCTTTCGGAATTGCGAAACCGGGGCCTTTAATGTTTTCGCCCGCATGAATCATAACTGACATATCAATGTCGTCAAAAACTCCGAGGCGGATCATTTCAGGTTTTCCGCAAAGATATTTTATTTTCCCTTCCTTGCGCATTTCATTTCTCTTTGTGATTTCTATAAATTCCTCCGCGGGTGTTCCTATAAACGCCACGGAACCTGCAAGCTCTTTACAAACTTCCGTCTTGGCAAGAGCCGATGCGGCCGCCAAAACTATTGAAGTCTGAAGATTGTGTCCGCAGGAATGTGAAGCGGCTGTTACAGGGTCTGCCATAGGGTGCGCGGCGCAGGGTACAGCGTCAAGTTCACCGAGAACGGCAATACGCGGACCTTTTTTACCACACGCAAGATCAGCGCGTACGCCTGTAAGGGCAAGACCTTTCTGCACGCTGAGTCCGAGCGCCTCAAGTTCCTTTGCAAGCATCTCTGCCGTACGCGTTTCTGCAAAGCCCAGTTCAGGATGCGCCGCTATGTCGTCTGCATAGCTCTGAACGGTGCATGCCGCAGAATCAACCGCGTCGCATAATATCTTTTTCATGCTGTCTGCGTCCAACCCAAACACCTCTCGTCTGCTGTTTCCAGCCCAAAATTTATTGATAGCATATTTTACTATAAAAACCTCCTTTTTTGTCAATCTATATTTAATAAATGTAATTTTTCCTGTTTTTTCTGTTGTCTTGACATGCAGTTTACATTGCTTATAATCAATCCTAAAGTCATTTTTGGGAGGAGGGAAAAGCTTTGCGCGCCGCCGCAATACAACTTGAAGTTGTTCCGAATAGAAGCAAAAATGAAAATATCAGGCACGCCTCTGCACTGCTTGACACATGTAAAGGCTGCGATTTTGTTGTGCTCCCTGAAATCTGGAATATCGGCTTTTACAATTTTGACAATTATTATGTCCTTGCGGAAACAGACGAAGGCGAAACAATGTCGGCAGTATCAGATGCCGCACGACGTCTCGGCGCTTACGTTTATTCCGGCACCTTCGTCGAAAAAAGAAACGGAAAATATTACAACACCGGAATACTTTTCGACAAAAAGGGCAATGCCGTTGCAAAATACAGCAAAATTCATCTGTTCGGATACCGGTCAAGAGAAACGGAACTTATTACTGCCGGCGATGAAATAACCGTTGCTGAAACAGAACTTGGCAGGATAGGACTGGCGACCTGTTACGATTTGCGTTTTCCCGAGCTTTTCAGAAAAATGACTCTTGAAATGGGCGCGGAAATTTTTGCTGTTCCGGCGGCATGGCCGCTTTCCAGGATAGAAACGTGGTCTCTGCTGCTCAGAGCACGCGCGGCGGAAAATTTCTGTCTGCTTGTTTCTTCAAACTGCACAGGCATGTATAATGGAATTCAAGGCGGCGGGAACAGTCAGATTATTGCCCCTGACGGCAGCATTGCAGCCGCCTGTTCTTTGGAAGAAACAGTTATATTCTCTGATTTCTCACTAAATGACGTTGCAGAAGCAAGACAGGCTTTTTCTGCTCTTGACGATGTAAAACTTTTATAAAACATAATATAAATTTTACACAATTTAAAAGGAGTGAAGTCAAATGTACAAGCTTTGGGAAAACTTAAAAGAACTTAAAAAAATGGAATGGGTAGAACTGTCGCACCTCATGAACAACGACAGTCCATACTGGAGCGGAATACCCGAAGGAGCTGCTGAGCTTGGCAATACTCTTTTTGACTGGGGCAATCCCATGCTGGAATGCGAAATTCAGCAGTTCAAATTTCCCGGACAATTCGGAACTCACATTGATTTTCCCGCGCATTTCATAAAGGGCGCTGAAACTGCCGAAAGCTTTACTATGAAAAACGCCGCTTTCCCGCTCTGCGTAATCGATATTTCCGAAAAAGCAGCCAAAGATCCACACTATGCGGTTACGTCAGACGATATAAAGGAATACGAAGCAGAATACGGCATAATACCTGAAGGCGCTTTTGTCGCTCTGAGAACTGACTGGTACAAAAATTGGCCTGATATGGACGCAATGTCCGGCACCGATGCTGACGGGGGAGAAAATTTTCCGGGCTGGTCACTCGATGCCATAAAATACATTTACGAAGTCCGACACGCCGCGGCAAACGGACATGAAACGCTTGATACCGATGCTTCCGCCGAGGCGGCAAAAGCAGGCGACCTTGCCTGTGAACGCTACGTTCTTGCAAACGGGCACCTTCAGATTGAAGTATTGTGCAATCTGGACAGGGTGCCGCCCGCAGGTGCCATACTTTTTGCGGCATGGCCGAATTTCGAAGGCGCAAACGGACTGCCCTGCAGAACCTTCGCTATTTTTGAAAAATAACACAGCGTACAGAAAAAGGAGCCGCAAGGCTCCTTTTTATTTTCAATGGTCGGGATGGTCGGATTCGAACCGACGACCACCTGCACCCCATGCAGGTACGCTAACCAGACTGCGCTACATCCCGTTCACAACAATGTGTATCATACTCCAGAGCCGCAATTTGGTCAAGCACAAAATAAAAAGCCTGACCGAAGTCAGGCTTTAACGCTCAAAAATTAAAGAACTATTTGTTGACGATGTCTTTAAGAGCTTTGCCGGCGCGGAATGCGGGGACTTTCTTCGCAGGAATTTTGATTGTTTTCTTGGGGTTCTGCGGGTTGCGTCCCGTACGTGCAGCGCGTTTGTTGACCTGGAATGTGCCAAATCCGACGAGCTGTACTTTTCCGCCTTTGGCGAGTTCGGCTGCGATTGTGCCAAATGTTGCTGCTACTACTTCCGTAGCTTTCTTCTTCGTGAGTTCGGCTTCTTTTGCCACTGCATTGATAAGATCTGTCTTTGTCATTGCGAGTTGCACCTCCGTAATATTGTGTGTTGCTCAAACTGTGTTTATTTTATACTTATAAATCAGTCACCGTCAAGTACCAAAATGCAAAAAATCCGTATTTTATCGCTTATTTTTGGCTTTTTATTCAGATTTTGCGCTTTTTTCCCTCAAAAATATCTTGATCGGCACCCCGTTAAAGTCCCCGAGCATTCTCAGACAGTTGTCCAGACGGCGTTTGAACGAGCTTGAGCAGAGCTGCGGATCATTCACAAAGAATATAAACGCAGGGGGCGCTCCGTCTGCCTGAGTGCAGTAGAAGAGCTTCAGGCTGTGTCCTTTTCCGTCTCCAGGCATCTGCTCAAAAGCCAGCGTCTCGCGTACAAGCCTGTTAAGCTCCGAGGTTGAAATTCTGCGCCGTCGGTTTTCTTCCACCTGAAGAATGTATTCCGGAAGTTTCCCGAGGCTTCTGCCCGAAAGCGCCGATATGTAAACGTGCGGCGCATGCTTTGCAAACGGATATTCGTCAAGCAGAAGCTCGGTCATTCCGTCGCCCTGCGCTTTTTTGTTTTCCAAATCCCACTTGTTGACAACAAGAATTATTCCCTTGCCGCGTTCAAGCACCTGTCCGACCAGCCTTTTGTCCTGTTCTGTCGCCGGATCCTGCGCATCAAGCAGCACAAGCGCAACGTGGCAGCGGTCTATTGCCTGATAGGTGCGTACGTTTGAATAATATTCTATGTTTGTATCAACCTTGCTTTTTCTTCTCAACCCTGCCGTATCAAGGAAACGGAGCTTTACACCGCTGTAATCCACTACGGAGTCCACAACATCCCTGGTTGTGCCTGCGATGTCGCTCACCATTGAGCGTTCTTCACCGGCAAAGCGGTTAAACAGCGACGATTTGCCCACGTTAGGTCTGCCGACAAGAGCTACCCTGATTTCGCCTTCGCTGTCTTCGTCAATGTCGTTTTCAGGCAGATGTGCCGATACTGCTTCTATAAGTTCGGATATTCCCGAATTATGCTCGGCGCTCGTTGAGAACACCTCGTCAAAGCCGAGAGAATAGGCTTCATAGAAGGTCTGCTCTTCAAGCTTCGTGCTGTCGAGTTTGTTCATTGCGACAACGACGGGTTTTCCGCTTTTGCGCAGCTTAAGCGCTATGTCTTCGTCAACGGGCGTTATGCCTTCGCGTCCGTCGACGACAAAAATAACGGCGTCGCTTTCCGCAAGCGCCAGGTCAACCTGTTTGGCGATAAGATCCATAAACGGATGTTCCGCAGCCGACATAATGCCGCCTGTATCAACAACGTAAAATCTTTTACCATACCATTCGGCTTCCCCGTACAGTCTGTCTCTTGTAACGCCAGGCTGGTCGTCGACTATCGCCGCGCGTTTCCCAAGTATTCTGTTAAAAATCGAGGATTTGCCCACGTTCGGGCGTCCAATTATTGCAACTATGCTCATAGGTTTTCTCCCGTTTTAATTTTTAAAGCTGTGTACAGGCGCCGGAATTCTTCCGCCTCTGTTCACAAATTCCCTGCAGCTGAAACCGTTTGTTTTCATAACAGGCGCATAGCCGAGCAACCCGCCGAATACCACGCTGTCGCCCTCTTTTTTGCCGTAGACAGGAATCAGGCGGACTGCAGTCGTTTTGTTGTTTATCATGCCTATTGCCGCTTCGTCGGCTATTATGCCGGATATCGTTTCTTCCGGAGTATCCCCCGGAATCGCAATCATGTCAAGCCCCACGGAACAAACGCAGGTCATTGCTTCAAGCTTTTCAAGGCTCAGCGCGTTTTTCTGTACCGCCTCTATCATTCCCCTGTCTTCGCTGACAGGAATAAAGGCGCCGCTCAACCCTCCGACGCACGAAGATGCCATTATTCCGCCCTTTTTGACGTTGTCGTTGAGAATAGCCAAAGCCGCGGTTGTTCCAGGGGCGCCTGCCTCTTCAAGCCCCATTTCGCGGAAAATTTCCGCAACCGAATCCCCGACGGCAGGTGTCGGCGCCAGCGACAAATCTATTATGCCAAAAGGTACTCCCAGCCGTTCGGAAGCTTCCCTGGCCACGAGCTGCCCCGTGCGCGTAATTCTGAAGGCTGTTTTCTTCACAGTTTCGCAAAGCGTTTCAAAATCGGCGCCGCGTATGCTTTCAAGCGCTTTTTTGACAACTCCGGGGCCGCTTACCCCAACGTTTATCGCGCAGTCGCCTTCGCCCGCGCCGTGAAACGCACCAGCCATAAACGGATTGTCCTCAACTGCGTTGCAGAATACGACGAATTTGGCACAGCCGAGCGAATCCTGCTTTCTTGTATTAAAGGCAAGCCGTTTTATAACGCTGCCCATCTGTTTTACGGCGTCCATGTTGATTCCCGAACGGCTTGAACCCACGTTCACCGACGAGCATACGCGTTCGGTGGCGGCAAGCGCTTCGGGAATTGAATTTATAAGCGTCTGATCAGCTTTCGTGATGCCTTTCTGAACAAGCGCGGAAAAACCTCCGATAAAGTTCACGCCGGTTTCGGCAGCCGCCCTGTCAAGCGTATGTGCAATTTCAACGTAACTGTCCGTATCGCAGGCAGAAGCGGCAAGGGCAACAGGGGTGACGGAAATTCTTTTGTTGACGATAGGAATCCCGAATTCAATTCCGATTTCGTCCCCTGTTGCGACAAGTTTCTCCGCCTTCTTTGTTATTTTGTCGTAGACTTTGGCGCAGAATTTCTTTACGTCGGGATCGGCGCAGTCAAGAATGTTGATGCCCATTGTAATCGTACGGACGTCAAGATTCTCCTCGCGTATCATCTGATTTGTGGCTCTTATTTCATGACCGCTTATCATTTTTATATCCTGTGCATTGCCTCAAAAATTTCCGTTCTCTGAAACTGTATTTTCAGTCCGAGCTCGGCGGAAAGCTTTTCCATGTCGGCGGCGATTTCCGCCGGCGTGCAGTTCATTTTGGAAATATCAACTATCATCAGCATGTCAAAATAGCCTCCGATAATCGTCTGCGAAATTTCAAGTATGTTCACGCACTTTTCGGCAAGTCTCGCGGCTACCGAGGCAACTATTCCGACGTTGTCCCTGCCCAGCACTGTGATTATAGCTTTCATTTCTGCACCTCCGTCAGTTAAGCTTCAGGAAAACCTTAGGCATTCCCCTGCGCGTGTTTTTTATATTATAGTATGGTTCAAGAATTTTTCTAAGCTCAGCGAATTTTTTTGTTCTCACAAAAAAATTATCGCTGTCTTTTCCTTCGATAAATTCCAGTTCTGTCTGCTCAAGCTTTTCTTCAAAATATCTGCCGCTGTTTTTGGGCATCTGTATTTCAAGCATAGGTACAAACGGAGGAAATTCAAATTCCCTGCGGCATTGCAGCTCTTTTTTCCAGAAAACGCCCCAGCCGCGTTTCAGCCCCTCCTGCCAGCCGCGTCCGGGCATTCTGCTCTGTACAACAACGGCTCTTTCGTCAGGATTTTTTCCGCGCCACACTGATTCCCATACAAGTCCGAAAGCGCGTTCTTTCGCGTCGTAATTCTCTCCCCGCGCTTCCGCGTCAACGTCTGCCCAACCCGCCATTCCGCAGTCAAGCGACGAAGCGAGCGACAGAATTTTTCTTGTCCCTATTATAACCGCGCCTGACGGATATTTTTCAAGCAGAGACGCCGCGGAAGGCAGTTTGCCGTCCAGCAGCAAAACTTCTCCCACGCCGCAGTACTGAAGTATGGGCAGCGCTTTTTCGTAAAGCGCCTCAAGTCCCGGCCGCACACCTTCAAGAAAACGTCCTCCGCATACGGGGCAGCATTCAGGAAGCTCTGTTTCCGAAGCACAGCCAAGGCAGACAAGCTTTCCTTTTTTTGCTTCCCAGCGGAGCGTTCCGCCGCATTTTTTGCAGTGCAGGGCTTCGCCGCATTCATCGCAGAAAATTTCTCCTGCAAAACCCTTTCTGTCAAGCAGCCACAAAGCGAATTTCCCCGCTTTTCTTGCCTTTATGGTTTCGCGCAGCAGAGGACGGCTGATTGCTATTCCGTCTTTAAGTCCTTTAAGCTCAAACGCCGAGGCATCGTGAAGGTCAACAAAAACAATCCTTTTCTGCTGCGTTTCGCCTGACTGAACATTCTGCGCGGCAGCCTTTGACGACGGGAAACGCCCTCCGAGCCAAAGCTGAGCGCCGGCAAAACGCGCCCTGACGGCAAGCAGCGAGCGCAGATGATATATCGGATACTTCTGCGTAAGCCATGCTCCGCTTTCTTCCTCATCAACAACTATGCGGGACAGCCCCTTAAGAGGCACAAAAGCGGCGGCGGGAGAACCTATGACGAAGCGGCATTCGCCGTTTTTCGCGCTTTTCCAGCATTCCCACTGCTTTTTCGGGTTTGAAGACGGAAACAGCATTCCTTCCGCTTTTTTGTCCTCAGGCAGAAGCTTCCAGAAAGCCTTTGCCGCATCCACCTCAGGAAAAAGAAAGAGCGTGCCGGAAAAATCTCCACTTTCAGAAATATACTGTTCGTAACGCTTTTCATCGCGCGGCTCGTAAAAATACTTCACCGTGCTTTTTGAATTTGTTTTGACAGCTTCGGAAAAATCCGTTTCTTCCCCGTCGAAGAAAGCCGCAGGGAGGAGGCATTTTGCAGCGCTTCCCGTTCCCGTGAACCAGTTCGCACCGAAATATTTTATCGTTTCCCAAAGCTCTGAAGAAATAACAGGCTTATCGTCGATAACGGCGGCAATATTTTTTGTTTCTTCAACGCTGTCATCTGACGCTTCGGACACGACAATGCCAACGCGCATACCCTTGCCAAGCGGCACCTTTACGCGTACACCCTCCTGAAGCTGTTTTTCATAATTGTAGGAAAGAGCCGTCCACCAGGGGCCTGGAACGGCAACGTGAATTTCGGGCAT
>JAGHTZ010000026.1 GCA_018065065.1 Candidatus Equadaptatus faecalis
CACACCCGGTCCCATGCCGAACCCGGCAGTTAAGCTCCCCATCGCCGATGGTACTGCAGAGGGTATCTGTGGGAGAGTAGGTCGCCGCCGAGCCTTTTTTCTACAGGGAAGACGAAAGTCTTCCCTGTTTGTTTTTTATTGAGAGCACTGTTTTTGAGATTGTGCGGGAGTTATTAAATATGTTATAATCTGCCCAGGTTCCGCAGAGTTTTATGTTAAATCATTTCGGTACGGGAGTGTTTGGTATGAAGAAATTTATCAGAGTAACCGCCTTGCTTCTGCTTGCGGCATTTGTTTTTTCGGCAGCGCCTGTTTCGCTTCTCAGCGCCTCATTTGCGGCAGAGAGAATTTCCGGCAGCAACAAAATGGTTTATATAACCAGAACCGGAGAAAAGTACCACGTTGAAGGATGTCCTACCATTCAGAATTCAAAAGATATGGAAAAAATGACCGTCTCATCGGCACGCGACAAAGGCTATACCGCCTGTGCACGCTGCATAGAACTTTCCGACAGCCAGAAAGCGCTTGACGAAAAAGTAACCGGCAATCCGTCAAAAGCTGCGGTTTCAGAGTCAAAGACAGAGAAAAAAGCTGTTTCCAAGACAGAAGAACCTAAGAAAACCGGACTTGCTGACAAACTTTTCGGAAAGAAAGACAAAAAGGAAGAGAAAGCCGAAGTAAGCAAGGCTGAAGAAAAGAAAGAAGCCAAAGAGAAAAAAGAAAAGACAGAAAAGAACGAAAAGAAAGAGAAAAAAGACAAAAAGGATAAAAAAGAAGATAAAGACGACAAGAAAGTAACGAAGGAAAAAAAGAGCAAGGAAGATAAGAAAGAAGTAAAGGAAGAAAAGAAGGAAAAGAAAGAGACGAAAGAAGCCAAAACCGAGAAAAAGGACGAAAAGAAAGAAAAGAAGAGCAAAGAGAAAAAAGAGGACAGCTCTTCCGACAAGAAGGAAAAGAAACAAAGAAAAGGCTGGCTGGACGATTATATCGGCGACGGCAAGGATTCCAAGAAAAAGAAATAATACCTTGCAATTAAATTAAAATCACCGCTTACGCGGTGATTTTTTTGTGTTCTTGCTGCCAAGAACGTTACAGTCCGAGTTCTTCCTGAGCGAGTTTTGCCGCGATTTTTACGCAGTCCTGACAGGAACAGAGCGGCGTTCCGGTGCCGCTGCCTTTTATTTCGCCGCAGATCGTGGCTCCGACCTGTTTTTTAAATTCTTCAAGGACACGTCCGGCGGCAAATTTTGAAAGTTCGCCCTGTCTGCTGTGCAGATATCCGACAGCCAGTGCCGCTCCGCAGACTGCGCCGCAAGTGGCTTCCATGTTTCCCATTCCCCCGCCGAAGCCGGAAGCGAGTTTGAAAAGCTCCTCTTTCGGAATATCTATTTTGTCCGCAAATGCGAGCAGAACAGACTGTGCGCAGTTGTGGTGCGGGTCTTTGATTTTGTGAATGTCGTCTGCGAGTATGCTTCTGTCCATGGTTATTCCCCTTCGTGCAGTTTTTTTGTAAGAGCTATTCCCGAAGGCGTCTGGGCAAGTCCTCCGAGAGAGGTTTCCCTGATTGCAGGAGGAAGCATTTGGCCGATTTCTTTCATTGTATCAATTACTTCGTCAAGCGGTATCAGGGAACGAACGCCTGCCAGGGCAAGGTCTGCCGCCAGTATCGCATTTGCGACGAGCATTCCGTTTCTCTTTATGCAGGGACATTCGACTATGCCGCCGACAGGGTCGCAGGCAAGTCCGAGCAGTGATTTTATTGTCAGCGCCGCCGCGTGCAGACAGGTTTCGCAGGAGCCTCCGCGAAGAAACGCGAGAGCTGCCGAACCCATGGCTGAGGCTGCCCCGCATTCTGCCTGACAGCCGCCTTCGGCGCCCGCAAGCGTTGCACGTTTGGCGATAACCTCACCTATTGCCCCGGCGACTATGAGGGCGTCTGTCAGCTGTTCTTCCCAGTCTTCTCCGGCGCGGAGTGTTTTCCACGCGGAAAAAATGCCCGGAAGTATTCCGCAGCTTCCGGCGGTCGGTGCGGCTACCACCCTGCCCATGGTCGCGTTGTGTTTTGAAACCTGAATTGCGGTTTTTGAAGCGTACAGGATAAATTCACCGCTCAGCGCGTCACCGCCGAAATTAAGCTCAGGAATCTGTCCGAATTTCAGCGGTTCCGTGTTTGCCGCGGCGTCTTCCACGCTTTCAAATATCGCGAGAAGTCTGCCGTGCATCCTTTTGCGTATCTCTGCTTCCGAAACGCCGGTATCTGTTGAAGACAATTTCAAAATCGCCTGAACGATTGAAATATTTTCTTTCTCGGTAACTCTTAAAATTGTTTCCGCAGCCTTAAGCATTTAAAGCACTCCTTTCAGCAGCCGCACGCTCTTAATGGCAGGATGCAGACTTAAAATTCTTTCTGAAAGCAGAAGGTCGCCGGGGTCGGAGTCAAGTTCTATCGTCATGGTCACACTGCCCCCGCGTGATTCGCGGGACACCTTCATCGTTGCGATATTTACGTTGCAGTTGTTCAAATATCCCGTAACGGCAGAAATTGTTCCCACCTTGTCCTCCGCGGAGACTATCAGCGTTGGCAGATCGCAGCTTATGTCAAGCCTTGCACCGTTAAGCTTGTGCAGCAGAATAAGTCCGCCTCCGACAGAGTAGCAGACCGTTTCAAGAGACTGCCCGTCACCTTCAATCACTATCCTGACTGAATTCGGATGGGCTCCGATAACTTTTTCACCGTAAAATGCAAAATCCAAGCCGTTTTCCTTTGCTATTGCAAAAGAATTTTTCAGCTGTTTGTCGTCGGGTCTCATTCCGAGCAGTCCGGCTATAAGAGCTTTGTCCGTGCCGTGCCCTCTGCCCGTGTCCAAAAAACTGCCGCGCAGGTAAAGCTCCGCTTTTTTAACGGGTTTGCCCCAGAGCATCTTCGTAAGCAGTCCTATACGCGCCGCACCGGCGGTATGACTTGAAGAAGGACCTATCATAACCGGTCCCACAATATCCCAAAGCGCCATGGCATATCACGTCCCTTCGTCTAAAGTATATAACAAAACAAAATATTTTACAGCCCGATTCTTCCGGTGTTTTTACGTAAAAGTACACAGGCAGTTTTAAGCAATATTAC